>NZ_NFUX01000186.1:0-303 GCF_002264385.1 Paenibacillus sp. VTT E-133280 | reverse complement strand
CGCTTAACGTGGCATCCGAACTTGCCGCTCGGGTTACTTCAACCGTGTACTCTTTCTTCGTAGAACCATCTTCCGCTGTAACGGTTACCGTAATTATGTTCTTTCCTACGGACAGAGGCTTCGAGCCAAGATCATCTGCTGATATCGTAGCAGTTTCATCATTCGTGGCTGCTGATACTGTAGTACTCTTTACGTCATTAGCTACATTGGCTGTGTAAGCCAGTGTACCACTTGTAAAGGTTGGACTCAGTGTGACTCCGCTTAAGGTCAAGTCGCTTAACGTGGCATCCGAACTTGCCGCTC
>NZ_NFUX01000090.1:0-22699 GCF_002264385.1 Paenibacillus sp. VTT E-133280 | reverse complement strand
TCAGGGGTTCGAATCCCTTCCGGGACGTCAGAGTAACAGCCTTCCTTCGGGGAGGCTGTTTTTGCGTTCAGGGGATGCGAAGCACGGAGGTTCGTCGGAGTATAGGCATCGAAAGCATACGCTTCGCAGTCAGCCCTTTGGGGCTGTATCCCGCTCTGGACCCGTTAACAATCTTCCTTCGGGGAGGCTGTTTCTGCGTTCAGGGAGAAAGACATTCGACACGAGTGCTAGAAAAACAGGAGCTGAAATCATCGTTCTTCAGACGAGACTTAATAAAAACCAGACAGTTAGGTTCGTTGAACAGTTTGTGCTAGGTGGCTAGGCTAGTGCGGATACAGTTGATGCTTCTCGGAGTTAATTGCGGTGCGTATAGGATGGGTACGTTCAGGGCACTAGGTTTATAGAGTAACTTCGGCAATTGTTCTGGTGCGGATACAGTTGACGTTTCTCGGAGTTACTTGAAGTGCGTGTAGGCTGGGTACGTTCAGGTACTTACTAGTGTAGAACTCTCCTAGGACCAGATCGAAAAGGATTATATTATCCTAGCTAGACTGTAACTATAGGGAAATCCTCCCTATAAAATTGCCTAGAATCGCTAAAAATCAAGCTTTATAGGAATTTCTACCCTTAATAATACTCAAAATCCCTATTTATGATCAAAACATAGATATTATAGGGAGGATTTCCCTAAATAAGCATTAGAGACCATAGAGCGTCGAATTATAGGGAGATATTCCCTCTATGCGAATACTCAACAAACAATCCATAAGCAATCAAGCAATCCCCGAATCGGCCAGCATTCGCATGTCCCCATTAACACCCCCGAATCCACCAACACTCCGCAAGTTTCCATTTACAATTCATGAGCAACTCGCCAATTTCACTAGGTTGAGCGTAATCATTCAATCACAGAAGATCTGCATATCCAAAATTAACGTAGCTAGTTTTCTCTCCATTAAAAAGCTCCCAGATAAAATCTCAAAAAGCTGTTCTAAGCGAACGCTAACATTCCCTTAGAGCAGCTTTTCGAAATAAAAGCCTACAGGTTTCCCCCGTAGACCCCAGTTCATTATTTGCGGCGATTGCTAAGCCACAGCGGAAATCGAAATGCAAAATTGATAAACAGAACTACAAATACAAGTACCGCTGCCGACTTATCAGCAATTTGACGCGCATCTTCTACAATCGCCTCGGATTGTACATACCAAAGGTGTACGGCCAGCGTCTCACCCGGGGAGAACAGATTGAAATCCCACATTTCGCCCGAGGTACTGAGACCAGCGGTAAGGATAATAACCGCAGACTCCCCGAAGGCGCGTCCAGCAACGAGACAAATCCCAGTAACAATGGCAGACATTGCAACGGGTAGAACTACCGTGCGGATCACGTGGAACTTAGTCATCCCAAGCGCATAACCAGCCTCGCGGATGTCCCCAGGTACAGCACGTACCGCTTCCTCTGTCACTCGCGCAAGCATAGGTAGATTCAGCAGCGCCAAGCTGACGCCTCCGCCAAGAATCGTCAGACCGACATCGAAATATTCTGCAAAAATTGCAAGTCCGAGCATACCGAACACAATCGATGGAACCGATGACAGAGATTCTACGCAAATACGTAGTGCCCCTGTAAATTTATTATCTGGGGCATACTCAGCCATATAGATTCCCGCACCCAAACCAATGGGAACGGAAATAATCAGCGAGATGAACAAAATGTAAAAGGAGTTAAACAACACCGGGCCAATCCCACCACCTGCGTCAATCTCTTCAGGCTGTTTAATCAGGAAATCGGGCCGAAGTGCCGGTAAACCTTTACTAAGAATCGTGAAGAGCAGCCAGAAGATCAGCAGCATGACTAAAGCCCCAAGGGTATAAAACCCTATGGTCGCAATTTTATTGTTTCTTTGAGCACGCGCTGTATGCTTTGTACTTGCGAATCCGTTCACGCTGCATCCCTCCTTTTTCTACCCAGCACGCGGATGATCAGAATTAATACAAATGATATTACTAGCAAAAGAAATGCCATCATATGTAATGCATAGTTCCAGGTAGAGTCAAACTCTACATTGGAGATTTGCATAACGATGTTACTAGTCAGCACCGATGCTGGCGTGAATAACGTCTTCGCCAATTGCGGTGTATTCCCGATAACCATAACTACAGCCATCGTCTCACCTACAGCACGAGTCATACCTAGAATAACCGCAGAGATAATCCCCCGGCTGGCCGCAGGCAGGATTACACGCATGATAACCTGTAAACGGGTAGATCCAAGAGCATATGCTGCATCCCGATATTTGCGCGGCACAGAGACAATGGCATCATCACTGATTCGGCAAATGGTTGGCAGTACCATTAAGGCGAGCACAAGTGCAGCGGCTAACAAGCCATCGCCTAAGCTCTCCCCGCTAATTCTGCGTAAGAAAGGAAGTAATACTGTTAAACCTATATATCCGTATACAATTGAAGGAATACCTACCAATAAATCCAGCACTGGACGAATAAAGGTCTTCATCCATTTTGGGGCAATCTCTGCACAAAGTACTGCCATCCCTACCGAGATAGGAACTGCGATCAGCAGCGTTAATGCAGTTAGTGAAAGTGTATTTACAATGAAGGCAGCCGCTCCAAAAGAATCCTCTTCCGGCGTCCAGTTAAAGGAAAAGAAAAAGTCCGCAGGCGAGAGATGGCCGAACAGAAGCATAGCCGTTTTGCCGATAAATAGAATTACAAGTCCAAGCACAAAGCAAAGCGCAAGAATGCTGAATAAAAAATAAAACTTAAATAATTTGTTACTAAACAAATGTCTACCGTGACGTTTGGAGTTAGCGCTAACCTGCGTTACGCTCTCTTTTCCCCTAGTTGCCAAGCCGTGGACTGGTGCCCCCATACTTTCCCTCCTGTAAGCGGCCACCCCCGTATCAAGATCGGAGCTGGCCGCTGTTACCGTTCAATATGATCTTCAGATGATATTAGCCCTTCATTGCTGCGATCGGAATAAATTTAAGCTTTTTCAGGGAACCTTGTTGGAACTTCTTGCTTTGTACGTATTCGATAAATTCTTTTGTTGCGCCAGTAGGTTGGCCTTTAGTCATGTAGTAACCATAAGCCCAGATCTTATAAGATCCATTGATTACGTTGTCTGTAGTAGCAGCTACACCGTTGTGTTTAACAGCTTTTACGTCGCCACTTACATATACAAGGTCGATATAACCGATGGAGTTAGGAGTTGTTCCAACGGCAGTCTTCATGTCACCGGATGAACCTGTTTCTTTATAGTTTTTAGCTTTTTTAACGATATCTCCGCCATCCAAAGCTTTAGCTTGATAGTTAACGCGTGTACCAGAACCGAATGAACGAGTGATAACCACGATGTCAGCATCTGCACCGCCTACTTCTTTCCAGTTCGTGATTTTACCTGCATAAATGCCTTTAAGCTGTTCAGTTGTAAGGTTATCTACGCCAACATTTTTGTTCACGATTGTAGCAAAAGGAATAACAGCTACTTTGTTTGCTACCTGTCCGTCAAAAGCTTTGAAGCCTGGTACGTCCATGCTAGCATCCCAGTCGCAAGCGCCGATATCAGCGATGCCTTTTTTAACAGCTTGAGGTCCAGTTACTGAACCTTTACCGGAGGCTGCGATTTTTACTTTAGGGTGCAGCTTCTGGAATTCTTTTGCCGCTTGAAGCGTCAATGGAAGAAGTGCGGTCGAACCGTTAACTGTGATTTTACCTTTAAGTGAATCGGCTGCTGCTGCAACCCCTGCGAAAGATGCGGTTACCGCAATTACAGCCGTTAGAGCCGTTACTGTTAGCTTTTTGAAAATCTTCATTTGTATTATTTCTCCTCTCGGCTCTACGCCGTTAAAATATAATTAAGAAATTTATTATTTCGACAGTTGCAATGCTTTACCGCCTTGAACCACCCATACACCGCCGTCACTTACGATAGCAAGCTTGCTTCCATCCTTCGAAACAGCTACTTCAGATACATCTTCAGTGGAGCGGAACAGTTCAGTCTTAGCTCCATTGTTATCAATGGAATAGACTACTGTGCTTCCATCTGCCGCTGAACCTGCTACAACCAAGCCGTTCTTAACGCCAGTAGACCAAGTTACTTCAACATCAAGTGCAATGTTGCTGCTTGTTCCGTCTGCTTTTACAACCTTCAATGTGTTAGCTGCATTACCCTCAGCATCTGCACTCAGGTAAACGACGCTACCATCTGCAGAAATTTCAGGGTACAGTTTGTTATCCGGTGTAGTTGTCAGTGCAGCGGGTTTAGCATCTTTCGTAGCCAGGTCAAGCTTGTAAAGCTGCTCTCCAGCAGAGCTGAAGTCGACAGTAAGGGAATCTTCTGTGCTGTCTGCATCGTTTTTAGCAACACCCGTCAGGTTAACGATATAAACGGCGCTCTTTTCGTCAGCGGAAATGCGCAGTTCGGATTTATTTTCTACTTTGTCCGCCAATACGGATTTAACTTCACCAGTGTCTACTGAGATTTTTGCGATTTTCTCTTGCTTGTCACCTTGGACGAAGTAAATATTTTTACCATCATTTGACCAAACCAGATCCGTTTTTACACTATTGTCCGTACCAAGCAGCTTAGTAGCTCCGCTAGACAGGTTAATTAGATTCAACAAACCCGTCTCATCATTGAAAGCTCCCCATTGCCCATCCGGCGACACTGCAAAATCCACTGCACTGTCATTGGATGAAAATACTTCGTAGTTACCTGGCTCAGTGCTGAACTTGATAAGTTGAGCAGATTCAGCATCACTTTTGTTCGCAATCAGACTTCCAGCTGCTGTCCAGTGCAAAGTATCAAACAATCCTTCAGGACGGGCAAAGCTTAGAATCGTGCTAGCATCAGCATCCAGTTCTCCACCTAATGCATAAACTAACTTAGAAAGCTCTACATAGGTTTTACCGTTATAAAATACTGGAGCAACTGTGAACGTCTCGGAATTACCATCTACTTGATAGCTCTTTGAGCCTGTTTTGAGCTTCACATTATGTAATCCCTTGCTGTCATTAAGTTCAAACCCGCCAGCTCCAAGTACTAACTTAGCTCCAATTTCACCAGTTACCTGATTCAGCGAGTACAGCTTGTAACCACTGCTATTAATGGTGTTAAACACAATCGGCGTACCATTTACATTCCAAGTAGCTGTACCTTCTTTAACTGCTGTTTTTGCAGCGGTTTGATTGGTAGCTACAGATTTTACATTACTGCCGATGCTAGCTGCAGATACACTCCCAACGCTTACTGTTGCAAGAAGTGCTGAAGCCAACGTTGCGCTAATCCATTTACTGTTTTTCAATTAGATTCACCCTTTTCGTATAGGTAACTGCTAATGTCATTTTCGTCTACAATTGTCAACTCTGTTGCAGAGGAATGTAATGGAAATATTAACTATAATTATTTTTTTGAAAAAGTAGGTATATTAGCGTACTAGACTGCTAAATTCAGATAAACCAAATGGACTAGACACGAAAAAGCCTCATGGGGGAAAACTCTGCGGTGTGCAGTAGCTTTTACTCCATGAGGCTTTTTGTAAATGTGATCTACACTAACTCTTCATTTAAATGTTGTTCCAACGTTCTCCTAACATCTCCTGGGCCTTTCAGCATCTCATAGAAGTAACTTTCAATCTTGCTACCCAGACCGATTTCATATAAAGGTACACCAAAAATCTTCTCATTTTCTAGAATCCTATGCACATTAGAGGTCGAATCTCCCAAAGTCACTCCTTGCAGATGCGCTTGAAGTAACTCCATTAACGGATCAGGACTCAGCTCAAAAGCGTTCCCTTGGTCATCCACTCCGATCAAATAGCGGCACCAGGCAGCAATTGCTAGTGGAATCGCCGTCAATTCAGCTGGATGAAGATCTTCGCGTTGTACATAGGATTTGATTGTTTCCCCATAACGAATGCCTACCTTCTGCGACGTATCTGTCGCAATTCGCTGCGGGGTGTCCGGAATAAATGGATTCGCCAAGCGCTCTTGCAGTACTTCATCCAAGAACTGCTGTGGACGTAGAATGATAGGATCTACAACTACAGGCAATCCTTCCTTATACCCAATCCGCTCGACTAATGTACGTAGGGTCTGATCCTGCATCTCATCCGAAATCTGTGTATAGCCTAGTAGACAGCCAGTGACCGCTAATGCAGTATGCAAGGGGTTTAGACAGGTGGTAACTTTCATCGTTTCTACCCTGTTCACGGTCTCACGATCTGTGAATATAATGCCGGCTTCTTCTAGTAAAGGTCGCCCATTCGTAAACTTATCCTCAATGACCAGATATTCGCTAACTTCTGCATTAACAAAAGGTGCGGTATGAGCGTTTCTCGAGGTAATAAGTATATCCATACCGCCAATCCCTTGCTCCTGTAAAGCCTTACGTACTTCCTCGGATGGACGTGGTGTGATTTTATCGATCATCGACAAGGGGAATGTTATGCGACTCTCGTCTTCGAGGTACGCAACAAAACCTTCCTCCACAAGCCCTTTCGAAGCCCATGCCTTGGCGATTGTAATCACGCTATTTTTCAGCATATCCCCATTGTACGAACAGTTATCCATACTGACAAAAGTCATCGGATACTGGCCTTTTAGATATCGACGGTACGCTAGAGAAGCGATAACACTCATGCTGTGGGAAGGCTGCTCCGGCCCTTGCTCCATATCATGCTTCACGATATTCAGGTACATTCCATCAGCACCGGTCAAGGTATAACCTTTCTCTGTAATGGTGAAGCTGGCCATCTGCAGACTCGGATTTTCAAAAATTTCAACTAAACGACAGTAATCCTGCGCTCGATTCTTGTTTGCCATAATAGCTTCGGTAATGCTGCTAATGACCTTTTTCGTAAACTCGCCACTCGCATTCATTAGTACGAGAAGTGTCAAATGATCATGAGGCTTATAAATCTTGTCAATCAGCTCGTAGTCAGAGGAGGTAGCGGCGATAATACCTGTGTCTGCTTTTCCAAGCTCCAACAGCTTCTGGTGAGCATTCGCAACAAATCCCCGAAAAATATTTCCCGCTCCAAAATGAATCCATTCCGGCCTAACGCGTGTATTCTCCGCCACCTGCTCATAATCAAAGTGAGGAAGCTCCACGTTAGCGTCCTTCCACGCCTCTGCACATGATTCAATGCTCTCTCTTGTCAGAAGCAGCATTCACTTCACCCCCGTCGTATTGTTGAGACTATCCCACACACCAAGTAAATACATGATCCCCATTGCTCTATCGTACAGCCCGTATCCCGGGCGGCAAGTCTTCTCTTCCCCCCACAAATGACGACCATGATCTGGACGCACATACCCCGTATATCCATTCTCATGATACGCTTTAACAACCTCTGCCACATCCACACTGCCATCCCGTCCACGATGAGACACCTCAATAAAATCACCGTTCTCAAAAACCTTAACATTTCGAATATGGGCAAAATGAATACGATTACAAAATTCCCGAATCATAGCTGGCAGATCGTTCTTCGGATTCGTACCGAGCGACCCAGTGCAGAAGGTTAATCCATTATACGGACTATCTACTGCGTCAAGTAAACGACGGATCGTATCACGGCTGCGGACAATGCGGGGCAAGCCAAAGATCGGCCAAGCAGGATCATCGGGATGAATAGCCATTTTGATGTCGACTTCTTCACAGACAGGAATAATGCGCTTCAGAAAATAGACCAAGTTCTCGAACAGCTTCTCTTCCGTTACATCTATATAGGCGGCGAATAGCTCATCGAGCTTCGCAAGACGCTCCGGCTCCCAGCCAGGCATTGTAAATTCGCCGGCCCCCTCGAGAATACGATTCACCATGTCGCGCGGGTTCTCATTAATGGCTGCATTTTCATAAAAAAGTGCATTCGAGCCATCCGGCAATTCCTTGTACAGCTCCGTCCGAGTCCAGTCAAAGATCGGCATGAAATTGTAACAGATCACTTTAGTACCGACCTTGGCTAGCTTCCGTATGGTGTCTATGTAAATATCGATATATTTATCACGCGTCGGGAGTCCAATCTTGATATCATCATGGACGTTCACACTCTCTACTACGGCAGTGCTAAACCCTTTGCTCGTAATTTGATCCGCAACCTTTTGAATGTCATCCATTTCCCACACTTCGCCCGCTACCTTATGATGTAGTGACCAGACAATACCCATTACCCCCGGAATTTGCCGGATATGATCAAGCGTAATGTTGTCATTGCCTTCTCCATACCATCTCCATGTCATGTTCATCTAGATAAAACCTCCTCTAATTTCAAACGTCGTGATCTTGTATACAAGATAATATATTCAAATATTAGATTTAAGCAATAGCTTTTGTCAATGATATTAATTCACTTATTGAAAACTTGTATACAAGATAAAAAGAATATATAATTAAATCACTTTCTAATATCAGGATCCCGTTTCAGATATCCGAATTCCAAAATCAATGGCAATGGAGACGTTACCTCATGTCCACCAAAAATGAAATTTTGAACTTGTTGAAGCACGAAATTCGTAATCTAACCCTAAAGCCTGGAACCATTCTAAGTGAGACCGTGTTGTCTGAGCGGTTCCAGATATCCAGGACACCTTTACGTGATGTGCTAAAACAGCTATCCCTAGAGTCCTATATTGATGTGTATCCAAAGAAAGGAAATCTTGTTTCGTACATTGATTTGGAATCTGTCGAGCAGATGATCTATTTAAGAAGTGTTCTAGAAAAGGATATTATCAAAGGTCTATCCGGTAGTCTTACTCTAAAAGGTATCCTCGAGCTTAAGCAAATCTTAGAAGAACAAAGAAATGCCATACATCAAGAACATGCCATTGAGCACTTTTTTGCTTTGGATGATGCCTATCATAAGACGTTATTCACATTAGCAGGACATGAATTTTTGTGGGAGCAAATTAAGTTCTCCCATGTGCATTATGAAAGATATCGACGCCTGCATACCCTAAAGCAAGAAAAGCTGGAGAAAAATTTGAGCGAGCATCACATGATCCTGGATTGTATGACAAACCATGAACCAGACAAAATAGATGAGCTAGTCCAGCATCATTTGCGTGAGGATATGAACTCCTTATATTTACTGGAGAATTTTGCGGATTATATTAAAGCGTAATCACTTACTTAAAAACTTACTTAAAATAAACTGACCGCCCCACGCAGCCACCTTCATGGCTTTGGAGACGGTCTTTTTTCTCATTTATCGTAGTAGTTGAAGCAACCGATCACTCAAAACGAAACCAACCGAAATCGAACTGACTTCCAGGCAAGAAGATAAAGGTTACCTTCTGTTCCCCTGTCACTTTCTCCAGCTCAAATACTCGCTCTACATATCCATCTGACTCTGTAAATTCGATCAGTTGATTATTAGACTCTTCACCCTTTTCGAAGCGAAGATGAATGGTGTTCTTATCGATCGGGGATCTCCCACAAATGACCAGCTTAGAAGTACCTTCCATCATAAAATCCATCTGCTCGAACACGAGAGATACGTTATTCCCAATCCCTTCAACACCCTGCTCCGCGATGGTGAACGTATCACCATAAATACGATCACCATCTACAGCCCTATGCTGCTCGAACGCTCGGTTCTTTTTCACAAATGAAAAGCCTTTTATGTGCACCTTCTTCTGCAATACGAAACAAACAGAGCTGATGCCAGTGAGTCTCTTGGATAATAGATAGGTTGCCTCCTGATATACATTCCATTGCGACTCCTTCTGATAGATAACATCTGCCAAAAGCTCACTGTTCTCTTCGTCCGGCATGCCTTCCCAAATCTGGAGCTCATAGGCTTCGCTAGACAATGCGAATAGGGGAATCGTTATCAAATCCGATCCATAAGGTCCAAAGTCGATCTCGCGATAAGCAACCTGGGTCTCACCATCTCGACTCGTAGCTACGCCTCGTTCATTTCCATTTCCGACTTCGCCCTTAACCTCATCATATAGACCGCCAGATATAAATCCATACGGATCCTTGTAAGCCGTCCCAAGACCAGTCGCTGTAAATTCCAACTGTGAAATCAGCTTTGTCTTTTCTGTACCGTTCTTACTCATACAGCGAACGCGGAAACTCCCATCTCCTAATGCCGTGATCTTGGCTTCATTTCCAAACGGTTCGATCCGAGCTAGATTGGACTCAATCCCAGCATCATTTACAATCCTCCACTCCACTTCAGAATAGGAAGTTTCTACAGGGTAAAGGTTTGCGTGTACAATCATTTCTCTTCTATTTTCATTAAACTGTTGTCCAGAATGACTTATAATTTCTATTTTTCGCAAAGGAATTTCTTCTACATTTCCTGTTACACATGGCATCTCTAGGTTTCTAGTGTTAGCTGAAATGCCTATTCTACTATCTTCCACAGGAAGCGATTGAAGCTGTAGCTTACTACCTGCTAAATCTTTCGAGGTAACCTCAACCGTTATCGTACCTGCTTCTAATTCCGCAGCAACAATCGCCATAAGCTTACCGCTGAACAAACGTCTACCCGTTCCTTTGTATGGATCATAGTCCGTGCTATCTCCATTGTCTAAACCGATCAAACGGCCTGCTCCGCTCACCTGAACCTGAACGCGATTGTTTGCATTCTCAACGGCGTTACCGCGCTCATCCTCCATCGTAATTTCGATGAAGATTAAATCTGTTCCGTTCGCAAGGAGTGTACCCTTATCAGCCTTTAAGCAGATTCGACTCGCATCACCGAACGATTTCCTAATGTCAACTGCAATGATTTGGCCAGCCTCATCGTAAGCAATTGCCTTGAGCTCACCTGGTTCATAAGGAAGCTTCCACCAGCCCGCTAACTGCGTTCCATGCACATGATCGATTTCATAGGTCCCAACACTCTTACCATTGAACTGCAATTCTATCTTGGGAGCATTCGAGCAGACTCGAACATCGATCATTTGACCGGGATTGAAATCCCAATAGGGAAAAATATGCACCATAGGATGTTCCTTGTAATTTGTCCAAGCCGATTGATAGATGTAATAGGAATCCTTTTTAAAGGTCGCTGTATCCATCTGCCCGAAATACGAATTCTTCGTATGATACGGTGTTGGTTCACCAATATAGTCAAAGCCAGTCCATATGAATTGTCCCAATGAGAAGGCTGCATCGCGCTCTGCAATAATACAGGCTTCTGCTGACTTTGCTCCCCAGCTTGTAGAGCTATTACCTAGCGCAGAGCACTGCTCGTCGTCGTCAGCCAGGATGGATTGCTCGAATGGGAAATGGTATATTCCCCTGCTCTGTACAATAGAAGCGGTCTCACTACCATAGATAATCCAGTCAGGATGTTCCGCGTGATGCTGATGATAATATTTTTCCGCATAATTGTAGCCTGCCACCTTTACGATGTCCGCACATTTCTGAGCATTCTCCCAAGGCATATAGTTCGATCCAAGGGTCACTTTCCCGTTGCCTCTCGGATCATATTGAAGCACGGCTTCCATCAACATGCTCGTCAATTCTTGCCCTCGCTTGTCAGCATGCGTATCATAAATTTCATTGCCAATACACCACATGAGCAAGCTTGGATGATTACGATCTCGCATGACCCAGCTTCTCACATCTTTTAACGCCCAGTCCTTAAAAAATCTTGCGTAATCATATGGGGTCTTCGATCGCTCCCACATATCAAAGGCTTCCGAAACCACAAGCAGCCCCATTTCGTCCGCCAGATCCATAAGCTCTGCAGCAGGCATATTATGAGCGGTACGTATCGCATTTACGCCCATGTCCTTTAAGATCTCAAGTCTTCTTCGCAATGCCGCTGTATGAAACGCCGCACCCAATGCGCCAAGATCATGATGTTCACAAACACCATTCAATTTGATCTTTTGCCCATTCAGAAGCATCCCCTCTTGCGGATTTAATACAATCGTTCGAAAGCCTAAACACTGTGTTACATCTTCTATTGTTGTCCACACTTCATCAGAACTCTGGTCAGATGCCTTATGCTGCAATTCTGTTTTTAGCTGATATAAATGCGGAGCATCGGGACTCCATAATAAAGGATTCTCTACAGTCAGTACCTGACTTATACGTGAGGTATCTTGTGTTAGCTCTGCTGCCGAGATCTTCTCAACACAGGTCTTTATCACTCGATCCTTATGCAGAATGGTTTGGGAAAGCCGCATATCTCCTGTAATGCTCACATCGGTGTCGATCTCCACTTGCCAAACGTCATTCTTTTGTACCGCATGAATGTAAATTCCATCTGTCACAATATGATTACAATCTCTTGTCTTGAGCCATACATTCCGATAGATACCCGCTCCTGAATACCATCTACTATTCGGACTCCGGTGCACGACCTTCACAAGAATTTCGTTCTCCCCGTCTATTAGACTATCCGTAATCTCATATTCAAAGGAAGAATAGCCGTATTTCCACTCTCCAACCCATTGATTATTCACATAGATCGCAGAGTCCATATAAACTCCATCAAAGCATAACAGTAACTGCTTATCATTCTTCGCATTCATAAAAGACTTACGATACCATCCAATACTATTCTCATACAAATCTAATGTGTTATAAATCAACCAATCATGAGGGAGATCTACGGGATGGAAATCCAAGGACTCAGCATTCGTCACCTCTAAAGTGCTCTTAGCAAATTCCCAGCCCTCATTAAATAATCTTTTATGATTCAATGTGTATCTTCCTTTCTTCTCATAGGATTATGAAACAAAGGGATGGAGCAAGAGAAGGAGTGGCCCTGCTGGGCACACTCCTACTAATGCTAATATTTAGTATATTGTGCGTTGATGCTGGTCTGGAATACCGCTTTTTCGATAGAAATACGTATTGATGATATCTCTCCACTCGCGGGCATGTAGTACCTGTTCGTGCAGACGGTCTGCCACCTGCCCGTACCTGCTGCCGTCCATTTCCCCCTCAAGGGATTGCCACTTCTCTTTCAGCCCTGCTGCCCGGTCCACGCCATCAAAATGCGTATCATAAATATGCTGGATGACCGTTTTACCAGATTTAAGAGTATGCGTATATGGTACATGATGAAAGAACAGTAATAGCTCATCTGGACAAGTAGCTACCGATTCATACATATCTACATTCGCTCCTTGATACTGAGCAACATATCCCGTACCCGTCTTTATTGTCCGGTCTACGCCAATCCCTTGTAAGTCTGCAAAATGATACGTTCCCCATTTCGAGTACTCATATCCATCCACACTTGGACCGTAATGATGATCTGGATTGACCATCCAGCCTACGCCAAGCGGCGAAGTATAAGATTCATAGATAGGCCAAGAGGTTAACAAGATCTCACGAATCGTATCTATTAACTGCTCATCCTCTGCACCGAATGTGAGCATAATCCATTCCTTCGCGATTTGCTCTGCACTTAATTCCGGATACCAAGCGAGACGACCGTAACCATACAGATTGGCCTGCGCTAATAAATGCCCCGTCCAGTTATGATCATTGCCAATATTTGAAACAGCAGCGAAGCCGCTATACTTATAACCATACATAGATCCATCAACAACCCGCTTCACCGATGACTCCGAATCTGTTGCGTAAGTATTAAAATCAAGAACTTCCTTCCATTGAGGGACGAGGTAACAGACATGACGCTGTTGGCCTGTATATTCCTGCGTAATTTGGAACTCAATCATCATATTCGTATGCTCCATGGCACCGAACAGCGGAGATACACCTTCACGTACTTGGAAATCCATTGGACCATTCTTCACCTGTAAAATAACATTCTCCATAAACTGGCCATCCAGCGGTTTAAAGTGATCATATGCCGCTCGTGCACGATCGGTGGAGCGATCCCGCCAATCCTGTTTGCAATTGTAAACGAAGCAGCGCCAGATGACGATTCCCCCGAAGGGCAATAAAGCTTCAGCCAGCATGTTCGAACCTTCTGCATGATCACGATCATAAGTGAATGGACCTGGACGATTCTCTGAATCAGCTTTTACGAGGAAACCGCCGAAATCTGGAATCAATTTATAAATTTCTACCGCCTTTGCCTTCCACCATTGGCGTACATCAGAATCTAACGGATCAGCTGTATTCAATCCACCGATTTCGATCGGGCTAGCATAGTTAATACTTAGAAACAGCTTGACCCCGTAGTTACGGAAGATATCGGCAATCCGCGCGATCTCAGGAAGATAGCGCTCCGTAATAAACATCGTTTCAAACCGATGTACATTGACATTGTTTATAGCAATCGCATTGATTCCTATCGAAGCGAGCATTCTCGCATAATCTTGCAATCGATCAAAGTCCTTAGTGATTTCGTTGTCTGAGTAAAATATGGACTTCCCTGCGTAACCACGTTCGATGCTTCCATCGATGTTATCCCATTGATTCATCATGCGGAGAAGATTTACAGGATTGTCCATCACATCCAACACTTCGATAGATTGACCTGTTCCAAGCAAGCGTAGGAATGCAAATACACCGTACAATAATCCCACGGGTGTGGAAGCACCAATTGCAATACAGTCCTTCTCCGTGTTTGTTCGAATGGCATAACCTTCTGATCCAATGGCTGTCCTTGTAGCCTCGCTAAAGGTATGCGTAATCAACGAATGATTACTATCAAACGTACCGATCACAATACAGCCCTGCATATCTTTATCCCGAGATTCAGCAATGGTAACTTCTTTATCGAGCATTCCTTGTATGCCGCGTATTAGTTCTTGCACAGCACTTTTGATCACTGGATGATCCTGTTCGGAGATCAAAATGTTTTTGCACCAAGCAACATAGCACTCTCTTACTGCACTAGATTGAATATATGGATATTCGAGCCAAGCTTTATACCCTGCGTGTTGTAATTCCGTCTTTTGTTCTGCCATAATTCAGTGTCCTCCATTAGTGAGTAAGACTTTTTAATCTAGGTGTTGCTGACTGTGCAATGGTTCTCTTATACTTTTGTAAACGATAGGTTATCCGCATCCCTACTAATAGGAGGAACACGAATGTGACGTACCATGAGCAGCAGGACTTACAACCGTTCCAGCTCTATTTTGTATATAAAAGAACAAGTACAAATACAGACGACTATCAAGGTACATTCCATGCTCATCAGGGTGTTGAAATTCTTATTGTTCATGAAGGTAAAGGGACGCTCATTATTGATCAAAATAGCTATGAAATAAAGCCAGGAATGATTTGTATTTTCCAGCCGTATCAACTGCATCATATTCAAATTGAAATCAATGAGGCGGTTCCGTTCGTGCGTTCGATTGTGCATTATGAACCCAGCCTATTTAAAGCTTATTTTGAGAAGTGGCCCGTCCTACAAAGCTTTTTCCATCATATTCACAGCGGCAATTCTTCCTCACCCCGATGGTATGAACAGCAGGATCTGCAATCGCTGATAGCTCTTCTGAAGGATCTGGGTAAAGCGCTTCCAAGTTTGACTAAAAATGATTTCATGGAAGAGGTCTCATTATTTCTCATCACGTTCCTGCGTACTTTAAAGCCGCTTTGGGATACACAGCAGAAGCCGACCTCCATGGAACAATTGCTTCGTAAACCACATCAGGCAGAACGTATTATGGAATGGCTGCAGTTGCATTACAAGAAACCTTTGCGGCTCGATCAAATGAGCAAGGATCTACATCTTTCCCCCCATCATTTATCCCACTTATTCAAGGAATGTACAGGCAGCAGTATTTCCGATTATTTAACGGTCAAAAGAATGCAGGAAGCCGTTCATCTTCTGACTTCAAGCAAATACACGGTTGCACACATCGCCGAGGAAGTAGGTATCACAAATTGCTCTCATTTTTGCAAATTGTTCAAAACCCATTTCGGCACAACGCCAAATCAATTTCGGAAGCAATGGCATTTGCATCATTGAGTTGTCGAACATCCCCAGCTGTATTCCTTGTTAACATCATATCAAGTTGGTTCGTGAGCAGGTATTCACATCTTGTGCAAAAATGCCGCTACTTTGCGATTTATACCTGATTGTCAGTTGATTTCAAGTAGTGGAAATCTAGCACTTTACATTTATTGGATTCCGGAGCACACTAATGAGTGAGCGCTCACTCATTAGTGTTGTGCAGAGTACTCAGTAACACCACTTTGTATCCCAGACTATTCAGAATCGAGGAGATGAATATGGGTTCGGAAGTTCCAGTCATTTCAGTGAGCCATGTTAGTAAAGCCTTTGGAGACAAACAGGTGCTCGAAGATATTTCACTTCAAGTGGAGCGTGCCGAAACCTTCGGCATACTGGGGCCCTCTGGCTCCGGGAAAACAACGCTAGTAAAGCTGCTTACAGGTATCGATGAGGTGACCTCAGGTGAGGTAAAGGTGCTTGGTGTCACTATGCCTAAGTTATCCATGCTGCAGCAAATTGGATACATGGCTCAATCTGATGCCCTATATACGGAACTCAGCGCAAAAGAAAATCTGGAGTTCTTCGCTGCGCTATATGGACTAAAAGGTGCGGAGCGCGGCAAACGCATCAAAGCTGTTATGGAACTAGTAGATCTTCAGGAGCATCTGCGCAAAAGAGTAGATCAATACTCCGGCGGAATGAAACGCCGCCTATCCCTGGCGATTGCGCTGCTCCATGAGCCTCCGCTACTTCTTCTTGATGAACCGACAGTAGGTATCGATCCTGTACTCCGACTATCCATCTGGAAAGAACTAAAAGCTCTTAATCGGAAAGGTACCACGATTGTACTAACTACACATGTCATGGATGAAGCTGAGAAATGTGATCGCCTTGGAATGATCCGTGATGGCAAGCTGCTTGCCGCCGACACACCCGCCGGACTGCTTGAAGCCACAGGCTCAGCTTCTATTGAGGAAGCCTTTCTATATTATGGAGGTGTCCGTTCATGAGAATCCGAGCGATCACCTTACGGATTTTGCGACAATTTATTCATGATAAAAGAACGATGGCCTTAATGTTCATTGCACCGCTCATCGTTCTAAGTTTAATGAGCTTGGTATTCAACGGGGATGCCTATGAGCCTAAAATCGGGGTATCCGGGGTACCACTAAATATCTCCGCAGTGTTAAAAAAAGAAAACGCTACAATTAAAGAGTATGCCAGCGAAGAGCTAGGGAAAAGTGCTCTAGTAGAAGGAAAGATTGATGCTTTGATCACTTTGGACGGAAAGGCTGGGGACTCAGGAGTCATCCCCCAAGTGCTGTTAGAAGGCAGCAATCCG
The DNA here is from genome assembly GCF_002264385.1 of Paenibacillus sp. VTT E-133280. Classification (NCBI taxonomy): domain Bacteria; kingdom Bacillati; phylum Bacillota; class Bacilli; order Caryophanales; family Paenibacillaceae; genus Paenibacillus; species Paenibacillus sp. VTT E-133280. The sequence goes on along the minus strand of NZ_NFUX01000090.1, from coordinate 5,483 downwards.
ACCGCCAATAAAGCGGTGATCCTGACGCTTCAACAGTTATCACAAAAGCTTCTTCCTGATACAGAGAAACAGCTGCAATTACAACCTCAGATTAGCTATCTATACGGTTCTGAGAATATGAAGACCATTGACCGCTTCGGTCCGATTATGATTGGTGTATTTATTTTCTTTTTCGTATTCCTGATTGCCGGCGTTTCTTTCCTGCGAGAGCGGACTACAGGCACCCTTGAACGCCTACTTTCTACTCCCTTAAAAAGATGGGAGATTGTACTCGGCTATGTATGTGGTTTCGGCATTTTCACCGTATTCCAAGCCCTGTTGATCTCGTGGTTTTCCATTCAGATCCTTGGCATTATGATGATAGGCAGCTTTGGTTATGTCATGCTCCTCACTATGCTGCTGTCGATGACAGCGCTGACGCTGGGTACGCTATTGTCTGCTTTTGCTGCTAACGAGCTACAGATGATTCAGTTCATTCCGCTCATTATCGTGCCACAGGTCTTCCTCAGTGGACTGTTCCCACTCGATACCCTACCGATGTGGCTACAGCGCGTTGGCTACGCAACGCCAATTTATTATGGATCAGAAGCGCTTATGAACATCATGATCCGCGGCAAAGGATGGAGTGCCATCGCTCTGGATGTGTATGTGCTGATCGGATTTTCATTATTATTCATGCTTCTGAATGTATTGGCACTGCGCAAGCACCGCAAAATGTAGCGAATTTGGAGGGCAATAATGAAGAAAAATGATTCTTCGGAACAAAATATAGATGAACAGTGGATAGAAGAACTGCTGGCCTTACGTGAAGACGAAAAGCTGACATCGAAACAGATTTCCATCCTGCATGCGGCGATTGAGGTATTTTCCGAAAAAGGATACGCTGCTGCTGCGACTAGTGAAATTGCTCAAAAGGCAGGCGTGGCCGAGGGAACGATTTTCCGATATTACAAAACCAAAAAAGATTTGCTGCTGTCCATCATAGGCCCCACCATGAGTCGGATGCTCGCTCCCTTTGTATTGCGTAATTTTAACGGGGTACTCGATGTTCCCTATAACAGTTTCGAGGAATTCCTACGGGCGTTTATTATCAACCGTCTGGAGTTTATCCGCAGGAATTTTAAAATTCTAAAGATTCTGATACAGGAAATCCCTTTCCAACCGGTGCTCAGAGAACAGTTCGCAGAAAATATTCTAAGTATGGTGCTGGAGCGCGTCATCGAAATCGTTGAACACTTCAAAGCAAAAGGTGAAGTCATCGAATTACCTACACCCGCTATTCTACGCTTTACTATTTCATCCGTTGTAGGATATGTGCTTAATCGCCTGCTGCTGCAGCCGGAGAAGGACTGGAACGACGAGGAAGAAATTAACCTGACGATCCGTTTTATTATGCACGGGATTAGTGGAGTAGCAGCCCCTATTTGATGCGCACGCCCGTTCTGTTATCATAAAGACTATATAATAATCGGACTTTTCGAAGAACAAGTTACGAGGAAGGAATTATGTTATGGGCTTTAGTGTGACAGAACGGGTAATTAAGCTGCTGTGCGGCAAGTCTGTTTTTGAAAAAGGATTGGCTTATTACCAATCTGGAAGCGTTGATATAATAGATATTGAAGAACGTAATGAATCCATCCCAGATCTGCCCCGATCTCGTTATGAAGCGCTTGTTCAAGGGGGCATTGGCTACGAAGTCACTGTTGTCATCGATATCGATGGTGATGTCACGGCAGAGTGTACTTGTCCTGCTTACTCGCATGGAGGGCCTTTCTGCAAACATATCGCAGCCGTACTGATCAGCATCGATGCCCTTGAAGCTGCTGGAGAACGGCCAGATCATACTGGAACTTCTAGCCCATCTTCTATTGAGGATACTGGAGTCTTAACCCCACGTATTTCTACGGATTCTACGCGAGACATGGGAGGAAGGTCCAGAGACCAGCATCTTGTGAGCAACCTGCTAGGCATGTTCAGTAACCATAAGCCACGTCCGAGCGGTACTGGGGCTTTTGTAGATAATAGAATTCCATTAAATGTCGAGTTCATCTGCAAGCCATTCACTTACAGCTATAGCACTACCATGCTGGGAATAGAAATGAAAATCGGCTCAAAACGACCCTATGTCGTTCATAGAATAAGAGGTTTTCTGGAACGTGTACATCGTGGAGAAACCTTCGAATTCTCGAAGCATTTCGTCTATGACCCTGCCATTCACAGCTTACGGAAGGAAGATAACATCGTTCTTCAGAAGCTGATTGAAATTGTCTTAAATGAAAAAATGTATCGCGATAACGTCACTAACTATTCTCCATATGGTGGCAACCTGGGGGGAGATCGCCTGCTGGCTATCCCTCCTTTTTTCTGGGAGACGCTTCAGCCCGCTCTTTCAGAAGTTTCGTCGGTATATCTGCAACAAGAAGAGGTGTTGTACGAAGGTATTCATATGTCTAATGAAGCACCACCCCTTAGCTTTGCGTTCGAACAAGCCGAAGGCGAAGGATACCATCTGGATATTCAAGGACTTGAGCAGATCTCAGTTCTGGAAGACTACGGACTCGTGCTGTCTGAAGGTAAGCTGTTGAAGCTAACTGCTCAGGAATGCATGCGCCTATCTGAGATGAAGAAAATGTTGGAATCCTCCCGTCGAGAGGGCATCGATATTGCACCCGAACAAATGGAGCCTTTTATGGACAAGGTTATTCCTGGCCTGAAAAAACTGGGAAACGTGCATATCGCCGACTCTATCGCTGATCGGATTGTGCAACATAAGCTTATTGCAAGGCTCTATCTGGACCGTGTGAGAGATCGGCTGCTCGCCGGGCTAGAGTTTCAGTATGGTGATATTATCATCAATCCTTTGGATGAAAAAGCCCATGTTCGCGGTACGGACTTGATTCTTATACGCGACGGTGAAGGAGAGGCCCGAATTTTAGAGCTGATGGAGCATGAATCCTTCGCCAAAACCGAAGGCGGGTATATTATGACGGATGAGGAAGGTGAGTACGATTTTTTGTATCACACGATTCCGTTGCTTGAGCCACTACTCACGGTCTATGCGACCACCGCTGTCAAAGAAAGATTGTTCACGGGAACCACGCCACCCAAGGTAAGCATTAGTTGGAATGAGAAAACCGATTGGCTTGATTTTAAATTCGACATGGGTGGTATTCCCGAATCTGAGATTGTGATGGTCTTAAAATCACTTCAGGATAAGCGTAAATACTACCGATTGCCTGAAGGGGCACTGCTACCGCTGGAGAGCGAGGAGCTCCAAGAAATCATCACCTTTATGAACGAGATGGGCATTCGAGAAGGTGAGATTAAAGGTGCGCAATTCTCTTTACCCGTTGTTCGCGGGTTACATCTAACCTCTTCCGATTCTCAAAGTGACTCCGTCAAACTGAGCAGATCCTTTAAACGTTTACTTGCGAATATGCACAATCCTGAGAATCTTGATTTCCCTATACCAGAGAGTCTGGCTCCTGTGCTCCGGGATTATCAGCAGTATGGATTCCAGTGGCTGAAGACGCTTGCCCACTATCGTTTTGGCGGTATTTTAGCGGATGATATGGGTCTTGGCAAAACGCTGCAGAGTATCGCTTTTCTGCTCTCCGAGCTTCCGGATATTCGTCAGAGTGGTCTGCCCGCTCTTATTGTCGCTCCTGCCTCTCTCACCTACAATTGGCATAATGAGCTTAAAAAGTTCACGCCTGAGATCAAGGCTGTTATTGCAGATGGAAGCTTAACGGAACGCGGTCGGATTTTAAAAAATGCAGCGAAGGCAGATGTAATCATTACCTCTTACCCACTGCTTCGAAGAGATGTTCAGTTGTATGCTAAGAAATCTTTTCATACCCTGATTCTCGATGAAGCGCAAACCATAAAGAACCATACTACTCAGACCGCCCAAGCTGTAATGGCTCTTCAGGCCCGGCATCGTTTTGCACTTACTGGAACTCCTGTTGAGAATGCGTTAGAAGATCTTTGGTCTATCTTTGGCACTGTGTTTCCTGGGCTCTTTCCAGGTAAGAAGGCTTTTCACGATTTGCCGAGGGAAACTATCGCGAAACGGGCACGTCCCTTTTTGCTGCGGCGCTTAAAGAGTGATGTATTAAAAGAATTGCCTGAGAAAATCGAATCACTCCAAGCCTGTGAGCTGTTCCCTGAGCAGAAGAAGTTATATGTCGCTTATCTCGCACGTTTGAAAAAAGAGGCGCTTAAGCATTTGACCCAGGATAGTTTCGGTAATAATAATCGCATTAAAATCCTTGCTGGTCTCACTCGTCTGCGCCAGCTATGTTGTCACCCAGCTCTATTTGTGGATGGGTATGAAGGAAGCTCTGCCAAGTTCGAGCAGCTGTTTGAAATCATAGAGGAATGCCGCAGTTCGGGTAAACGAATGCTAGTATTCTCCCAGTTCACAGAAATGCTCGGTTTGATTGGACGTGAACTCGGATATCAGGGGGTTCCATATTTTTACCTAGATGGCCAAACGCCTGTGTCTCAGCGAGTAGATTTATGTAATCAGTTTAATGAAGGAGAGCGAGATATTTTCCTGATCTCCTTAAAAGCTGGTGGAACCGGACTCAACTTAACAGGGGCAGACACTGTAATCCTATACGATTTATGGTGGAATCCTGCCGTAGAGCAGCAAGCAGCCGATCGGGCACATCGAATCGGGCAGAAAAAAGTAGTGCAAGTGATCCGGCTCGTCACCCAAGGTACTGTGGAAGACAAAATGTATGAGCTACAACAGAAGAAAAAGAACTTGATCGATGAGGTAATTCAGCCAGGTCAGGAAGGGTTATCTACCCTTACAGAACAAGACATTCGTGAAATTCTGATGATCTAAATAAAGGGATATCCTGTAGCCATACGGCTTTTGGGATATCCCAATTTCAGATTCATCGGATTAAGCGATTGTAACTCCTCCGCTAGCATAGCCAGCAATGGTTGTCGCAACGTCAAGCCCGGCCGTTACCGTTGAAGTGAAGACCAGAAGCAATCGTTCTCCTACCGTAACTGGAATACTTAAGCCTGTGGTAGTACCACTGCTAATCGTGCCAAGTGAAAGTACACCTGTAAATGCAGGACTTAATGTGACTAAAGCTCCAGGTACTGCTGTGAAGGTATTGTTAGGCGTAGAAGAACTATATAATTGAGCAGTGATTGTTACTGTGGACCCCAATAAAGATAGTGCAGCTGTTGTACTGAAATAGGCTGCCATAGACGTAATCGTTCCGGCACGAGGAACTGAGAAGGCAAAGTTCAATAAGGTCCCGGCTGCTCCTGTAAGATCAATAGTGCCCCCTGTAATAGCAATGTTTGTTGCGTTGCTGCCGAAGCCGACTGCGCTTGAAGTATTCAGAAGACCTCCCAAAACTGTGGTCATAGCTACTGGCAGACCAGAAGCATACGGAATAATTGCACCTGAACCTGTGGCGCCCGTTGCTCCGGTGGCTCCCGCTGTTCCTGTTGCT
>NZ_NFUX01000100.1:0-18423 GCF_002264385.1 Paenibacillus sp. VTT E-133280 | reverse complement strand
GAAGGATATCTACCAGGCACGGGATCAAATCGCAAAAGCGCAGACCGCATATAAAGTATATCAAGCGTTTGGAAACAAGACTCAAATGGACGCAATGCATAAGCTGGCGGAAGACGCACGCCAAAAGCTGAAATATCTAGCATAGACGAAGTCCATTACCAAGCAGGTAAGGATCTAAGTGGTTATTTCAAGAAACCAGTGGTTAAGGCGTGTGATTATGATCCGTCAATTACTACCAGCAGCGTACCATTAGTTCAGAATGAATCGTATCTGCTGATGCTCCGAATGGCGATGGAACCAGGAGATCAGGGAGCCTGGGCTAAGCGCCAACTCGTAGGGGAACGACTGAATATTCCGCCGATGGAGCTTCCAGATGGGACACCGATTACCGCATATAACAATGAAAATGAGATAACACTCAACTATTTTAATGCGAATGTATTAAAACCTAACGAGACCAATTCGTTATCGGCATATTATTTGTGGTTGGAATCAACCTACGGAATGACCGAATGGCGGAAAAAAGTGGTACAAGCGGATGCGGTTACGCGCGCATTTATGGGATCTCTTATCGAGGAAACCGTTATGGGTGTAGTGGATACAGTGACGTTTACATTCCATTTTGTCATAGACCCGGAGAAGACGACACAGGAAATGGCAGATACAGCATCTTATCTCATGAAACATCCAGAAGTATTGGCAGAAGCAGCGAAGAAGATGTATCATAACTTTAATGAAGGAACGCCGGAGGAAAAGGCTTCCATGCTGGGTGCAGCTGCTTCTGTATTGGTACCGGGGCTATCTGTGACTAAGGGTACAAAGGTAGGAAAAGTGGCCGATGGGGTACAAGATTTTGCCACTAAAGCGATGGAAGGCGTGAAAGACCTTAATAAAGTCCTTCAGAATTCCGGTCACTTGGCTGAACTGCCGAAATTCAAGCCATTTTTAAGCACGCCAGAAGGTATGCCTTTCAGTGTAGGAAAGATCCCCATGGATTCGAATCCACTGCCCAAAACATTTGTGCAGGAGCATTATATAAATGAGATGAATGGGTTTGGGGATGTGAAAGGTGGTAAGATTGAGGGAACGGGTAAAGGTCAGACAGATGATAGAATTGTTCACCGATTTGACGAAGCTGAGAATTTTATTGGCAAAAGAACACAATCTGAGATTGACGATTTGGCACATGATCCAGCTCATGCAGGTTCCACAAGGCAGATTGATATTGAAAAAGGTAAACATGAGGCAAGGGTTGGGTTAGAACTTGAGGAAATGAAAAAACTAGATGGACCTATAACTAGAGATCCATCTGGAAAAGCAGAATTTATAGATGCAAAAGGGCAAGCTTGGGATGTCAAGTCATTTAATTCAAATTATCCGCCTAAAAAGGGAGGTTACAAACTTTCGAGCGCTATGAGATCAATTAATAAATCTCTAAGCGAAGGTGAAAATGTGATACTAGATGTCTCTAACTTAAGTATCGAAAACAAAGCAGAACTTTTGCATGAAATATCAATTCAAGGTTTAATAGATAAAGTAGTTACATGGCCTTAGGAGGTGGTGTTAAATGGATTTATTTACAAAACTAAAGAAATACACTGAGTTTTCAATGGGGCTTTCAAAAGAAGTGTGCGAACTTATTTATCAAGATACTTCTTTTGATGGGATAGTGTTTACAGGATATGATTTAAACAATAGTAGTTTTTTAGAAGTAGTATTCAACGAGTGTGACTTTTCAAACGTGTATTTAAGTGGAGCATCTCTCTGCGGTAGTAACTTTAATAGGTGTGAATTTTCAGATAATATATTCAGGAAAGGTAAGGCGGACAATTCTAGGTTTAGTTCAACTGTTTTCAAAAACTTAGATTCATTTAGAACGACCTTTTATGAATCTAAGTTTTTTGATGTGGAAATTTCAAATGCTAAACTTGAACTAACATATATGGATGATTCAACTTTTTCTGAAGTAGAATTTAAAAACACTAAATTTTTATCATCAACATTTAATAATTCTACTTTTAAAAATGTGAAATTCCTCAATTGTCACTTTGAAAATACGAAATTCTTAAATATCACTGGTTTTGATGAAATACATTTTGTGAATTCAAGTATTACAATACATGGAGAATTGCTAGTTGGCATATCAAGCCATGAGATGAAAACTCTAATAGATTTTAGCAATACTGGAAAACCGAATAAAGGATTAGATTAGGTTGACTTGGAAAAATCAGGGAAAAGATAAGGCATCGGTTCACAATGATGAAGAAGAAATAGTTATCGGAACTGAATACTTCTAATTGGTTCTTGAACTTGAGGATATTTCTGACATAAATTTTGTTAGAAACCATTATGACGTAGATGTTAATAATTGCATTAGGGGTCAGTTGTTTGGTAACACCTTTTATCAAGGATTAGAAGCTCTGATTAAAGTTATAGGGAAGTTTATAAAACAATATAGTGGGAATCTGGAATCTGTTGTTTTTAGGAAATGGTTCAGATCAGCTACTTAGAAAAGAGAATAAGTTAATTATCAATAGTTATTTGGATCTATGCCACATAAAGTACTTAAATCGAAGTCTACTTAGTTTACTTGATTATTCTTATATCGAAGAAGAATTAAAATAATATGGGATTTCATCCGACTTCAACGGGGCTACCCAGTGCCGAATGAATTCTTTATTGAACCAGTAACGCACTTAAGTCATGTTATACCCGTATAAAGATTTGTTCATTTCGTTTGTACGCACAATAATGCTTGAGATTTTATAACCTAATTAACGCTAGAGCCTTACATAGAACAGGTCGATTATGGTCAGATACCACCATGACTGACTTGTTTTTTTATATTCATTTTCCGGCGTCCTAGCTTGCTGTGCCAATTCAAAATCCCTCCCAATTAAAGATTTCAAAAGGAGTAAAGCACCCCCAAAAGGGCTTTACTCCCTTTTAACATCTAGTCTATGCTATGTTATTATTACATTATATTTTCCTGTAAATAACAAAATAAAGAGTTTGGAGGTTTATGAATGAGAAGTAAGCGTAACTTGATAATGCTGTTATTGTTTGCTTTGACGATTATACTTTCAGCCTGTAATGATAAAAAAACTGCGATATTATCCATGGATGAAATACGGGATCTAGCCCAGCAAGGCGAGGCGTTGTCGTGGAAGGATTTTGAAGGGTATCCCTTTGAAGACGTCGGTTCAGGTTTGTATATCCGCAAATATGAAATCAATGATGACTACCATGTATTAGTTGGTGGCGGAAGTGTTGATGCAGCTCCTCTATATATAAATCTTGTCAAAAGAAACGGAGAAAAGATCGATATCCGTTATGATGACATCGATCATTTTATCCTCAATTAAATGATGGGCTTTTAGGTTATTCAAATCTTATTCCGTTAGACATTTCGTCCAAGCGTTCCCAATCGAGCACGACAATTTCTTGCTTAACTTTATATAAAATTTCCATGTCGGTGAGCCGCTGAATGACACGGTTTAAGTGGCGGGGAGTAGTCCCAATTAACGAAGCTATATCTGGGATATAGGGTGTCTGAATTTCTTTTCCAAACTCCCGTTGGAGCTGTATCGTTAATAAATAACTTGCAAACCTTTCCTCTACTGAGCCCAGCAAGTTCGTTCGGGATGCGGATGTGCAGGTTAGAAGCTTGTAGGAGAGATGTTTCAGCAACAAGTCTTTAAACCTGTGGTTATCCATTAGGTCAGACTCAACCTTTTGTTTCGGGATAAATAAGAGGGTGGTTTGTTGTACCGCTTCAACTTGGGATTGGACCACAACCTCCTGCACGTATTCAATGTCCCCGAATAATGACAAGGGTGAGCAGAAACGTAATAACAAGGATTTTCCCGTCCCCACACTAGAAGAAACCTTAGTACGCCCCTCCACTTGAAAATAAATTCCGTCCAGCTCATCCCCCTCACGCAAAATGATCTCATTCTGCTCATAGACAAGTAACTGGATTAAAGCATGTGTTGACGTCGTGAATACTTGATTTAGATTAAATTGGGTAATGTAATGTGCTATAAGATTTGGATCCTGAATAGTTTTCATTGCGTACTCCTTTTTGGACATCGGTCCTTTCTATTATATACGAACTCGTTATTATAGAGAAAAAGGGGAGGATACAGACGATGAAATTTATTTTTGATTTAGATGGAACCATATGTTTTAGCGGCAAACCTTTGAGTGAACGGATCGTACAAGTCTTGGATACTCTAATTGAAAAAGGACATGAGGTTATTTTTGCGTCAGCCCGGCCTATTCGTGATTTGTTGCCTGTGTTGCCTGCTCATATGCATCATTTTTCTATGGTTGGCGGGAATGGTGCATTTATTGCAAAAGGTGGAGAGGTTATTTCGACGATACATTTTGACGCGCAAACTTCGGACATCCTCTTGAAATTAATAGAAGAGTTTAATGCAGCTTATTTGATTGACAGTCACTGGGATTATTCATATTCGGGTTCTGATGATCATCCCATTCGGAGAAATGTAGATCCAGAACAACGTGCCAAAAATGTAAGTCCATCTGAGCTAGATGAGCTTGTGAAAGTAGTTATTTTGAATAGCTTAAACGGAGAACAGTTATTAGATCAGCTACATAAACTACCTGTTGTGATTTATAGACATGGTCAAGAGGACATTATAGATATTAGCCCTAAAGGCATAAATAAATGGACAGGATTACAACAATTAGGCGTAGAAATGCAGCGATTTATTGCTTTTGGTAACGATGCTAACGACATAGAAATGTTTAGACATTCCGCTCATTCAGTTTGTGTTGGAGAACACACAGAGCTTGGTGAATTGGCAACGGAAAAGGTGAGCAACGAAGAGGAGCGAATTTCCAGAAAAATACTGGAGCTGATGAGTGGGCTGCAGATCGCCTAGTCCATCAACTGTTGATCTTAGCTCGCCGTTCGGTGCAGCACATACAGGGAAGCTATAGTTGAAATCCAAAAAACCTGCCGATTAAATCGACAGGTTTGTTAAGTAATATAGATGAGGTTAGATAAGTTCTTGGCGGCGATGTAAATAACGATATAGAATACAACCGGATATCGCGCATATCGCTGCACATAATCCGATAAAACCATAACCGGCTTGAAGTCCGCGTAACAAACCTATTTGCGTCTCTGCACCGTAAAGCCGCTTCACACCTTCGATCACAGCACCTATAGCATAGTTGCCAATTACGCTACCTACTCCCATTAACGTGACTGTAAATGTGATGGCGGTGTCGCTGCCATGTGGATATCTTTTGGCGATAAAAGCCATAACCGTGGGATAAATCATCGCAATCCCGATTCCTGCAGCGGCAAATAGAAATGCGAGCTTTTCTCCACCCAAAATTGCGGCAAACGTACACAGGGCAGAGAAGGCTGAAAAGATGATAAGCGATAGGTTAAATCCAATCTTATCAGTAACGGGTCCGAGTAGGAGTCTTGCTAACGAGAAGCAGAGAAAGAAGGTAGACAGCATCCCGGATGCAGTAACCGTATCCCACAGGTACGCTTTTTCAAGGAAGTTTACGAGCCATCCGCCTACAGCAAGCTCCGACACTACCCCGAAGGAAAGGATTAGGACCATGAGCCATAGAGCAGGATCACGAACGAGCGTTTTTAAAGGGATTCGGTCCTCATGCGGAAGATCATCACCCGGAAACGTACTCCGTAAGGCAAATACAATAGGCAGTAAAGAAAGGCTAAGCATTATTAGATACATTCCGCGCCAATCCAGAGTATGACCGAATACACTTACCGTCATCAGCCCTGTTGCCAGTAGGGGAGCTAACGTGGAACTGAATCCGTAAAAGAAATGGGATAAGTTCATCATGGTCCCGGTATTTTTAACGAAGATACGTGCTCCCAGAATGGCAAGTCCAATCTCAAGCATTCCGTTTCCGATATACATCAGGAAGTATGAAGCCGAGAAGAGGGGATAGCTATGTGAGATGTAAATTAGAACGCCAGAGAATATCATGGATGCGAAAGCAATAATACTGACAGCCTTGATCCCCCACTTCCGAACCAATACAGCTGTAAAGGAACAGGCGATCAAATAACCCAGTGCGTTTAGGGATAAAAGGGTGCCCAGCTGCTTTTCGTCGAGACTGAAGTCAAACTGAATTCTTGGAATGGCTGGCCCTTTAATATTTTCTGATATCCCAAACACAATAAAACCCAAGAAGATCGTTGCCAATTGCATGGCATAAACCTTGTTAAATCCTCCAAAACGCTTTTTCAACTTGAGAACCTCCGGAATCGGGTATCTTTATTGCTCGGTGTCTCTGTAGTACTCTTCTTTAAGCTTTTCCCAGTGTTGTTTATCGTCCTCTGTAATTTCTCTTAGCACTCTGCAAGGATTTCCCACCGCAATTACATTGTCAGGGATATCTTTTGTCACGACTGAACCTGCGCCGATGATTACATTGTTGCCGATATTTACCCCGGGATTGATAACGGCATTTCCGCCAACCCAGACATTGTTTCCAATGGTAATCGGTGTACCGAATTCGAGCAGACTAATTCGAACGTCCGCATCGATGGGGTGGCCAGCGGTATATACACTTACTCTAGGTCCAAAGAGAACATTCTCACCTATTGTTACTTTTGCTACGTCCAGGATAATGCAGTCGAAATTGGCGTAAAAGTTATTTCCGACGGTAATATTGCTGCCATAATCGCAGCGGAAAGGTGGCTCAATATGCAACGATTCACCTGTAGACTCGAATAATTGCTTAAGTAATTCTACTCTATATTCGCCTTGTTCTTCCGTCGTATTGTTAAATAAACGAGTGAGCATTCTGGATCTTTTACTATCTCTAGCTAATTCTTCTCCACCAGCCATGTAAAGCTTTCCTGCAATCATATTCTCTTTGTTTGTTGCCATTCGTAATTCCTCCTGAAGTTCTTGTTGGTTTACCGGCGCTTTTCAACCAGCTGCAACGAATAGGTCAAGCTTTCCAGCGTGATCGCAATTAATCCGTTCATGTAATAATCATCAGGGTGATCCAGCACAATTAGATGAGGCATATGCTCTTCTGGAATGAACACCAGACAACTTTGATAGATAAGTGGCACATCCTCTTGTTTAACTTGTTCGCCTGTGAGTGCTATCGTTTCAGGGTTAATAACTGCTGTCAATGAGGCGATGGTATGCGCTGCCAAGGGGATAAACGTTTCCGTCTGCCCCAAACGGATAAATTGCTCCTCACGTGACATTCCAAACGGTAAAAAGGAGACTTCACCCGCGAATCTAGTATTGCCTTTGTGGATATGCCCGTCGATCATCATCCCTGCACCTGGAAAGGCTCCTTTGATAAAGGTCAACACGACGATGGTTTTATCCTCTTCGTAATCCTGCTGCTTATAGAATCCGTAAACGGTTAGATTCATATCATTTTCGACTGTGACTTCAACCTCATATTTCTCTCTGAGGAGTGACTCTAAGGGAGCATGAATTAAAGTCTTGATATCACAAATATTAATGACACCACGGTGAGCCAGTCCCGGGATTCCAATGCCAACGGCTTTGATGTTGTTATAGGCTTGAATTAGTGTGCCTACTAAATGATCAACGGTTGTAGCGTCAATACTCTCAGCCTTGATATATCCATCATCTACACGCTCGCCAACGGAATTCGTTACGGCATAGGTTAAGGATTGTTGGCCATCTTCAATTTTGGCATAGATGCATGCGATGTAGGAGAAATCGACATTATAGATGAATCTTCGGGCCGGCCGACCTCCATTCGAAGCCTCCAGCTCCGTCTCAATGACTTCACCTGTCTCCATAAGCTCATTCAGAATATTTCCGCAAGTGGCAACACTTAACCCGGTGGCGGTAGCAATCGTTGATTTGGTTCCTTCTTTCATCGATTTCAAGGCTTGCTTGATGAGCTCCTGATTTATCTTTTTAACACGAATAGAATTGTTTGCGATTTGGTTTATTTTATTCACCTCTAGACTTTTGAAAATAGTTATTAAAAGTATTATCAATACTATAACTTGGTGTTTCACAAATGTCTATATTAGTTGAACTTAAGATTTATCTATTAAGGTAATTGCGTGACTGCGGTGAATCCTTGGACTTCCGGCCGCTGTTGTCCCCAGATTTCTTGATTATATACCGTGCTTCACGGTTGAAATCCGGTGACAAAGGCGGGCGCTATCGCTCCTACAGTTCCAAGCTTCCCCTCCGCTACTCTTCCATTTAGAATGTTTTTAAGTTCAAAATGTCTAGCCAATGATTTTATAATAAAAAATCGTCGCTTGTAATGCACCATTTGCTGATATTGCATAGCTCGGTATACGTCCAGCTTGTATGTAATCCATTGAAGTATAAAGGAGATTGGAAGGGTCGCCTTCTCTTGTATCAAGCACTAATAACGATCGTTCTTCCTGCTTAGCTCTTTCTTCAGCTTTTTCCATAAGAGAACGAGCAATACCATTACGGCGATAATTAGGGTGTGTCATCAGCTTTGCGATTTCGGCTCGATGCGTTCCGTTTGCTTTTGTACATAAATGTAGTTGTACACTTCCCACGATAATATCATTCATTCTTGCGACAAAAAGAATCACATCGGGCGCCAAAACATTGTGCCAATATGATGTAGAGTCTGACGGATCTAAGGGTGGTAAAAAACCAATGGAGGCTCCATCCTCCACCACCAGTATCAGAAGCTTTGAAAGCTCATCTATTGATTCTTCAATCGTTAGTAATTGTTCGATGCTCACTTTGCTAACCATATAAATTCCTCCAGCACTTATAAGTTTAAAAATATAGCGAAATCATAACTGAATACATATAATTTGTATAACGAATTTTATAGATCATAATCATTAATATTTTGAATCGTAGAGGGTGTTATCTATGGACTTATCTCAATTAGAAGCTTTTTTGGCGGTATGCAGAATTCGAAATTTCACCAAGGCCTCAGAGCATCTACATATCTCCCAGTCCGCCGTTACCGCAAGAATAAAAGCTTTAGAAAACTCCGTGGGCAAGGTGCTCCTTACACGTGATAACCGGAATGTTAGCTTAACGCAGGCAGGGATATCTTTTGTTCCCTATGCTGAGCGGATGCTTCGTTTGTTTGAAGAGAGTAAGGTGACTCTATCCGAAGAACTGGAGAACTATATCATTTTGAGTGGACCCGGGTCCGTATGGCATTATTATTACCTGCAGCATATTCTTTCATTTAGACGTGATCATCCCAAGGTAGCCATCAAATTCCTAAGTTATATTGATTCTAGCTATATGATACGTGATCTTTTGCTGGACGGAATAGTCCAGGTTGCTATTAAATATGACCCGCCGGAACATCCTAAGGTGACCAGACATCTCCTGTTTGAAGATGAGATTATTCTGGTCTCCACACAATTAAGAGAAACACCTGTAAGCAGGGAGGATTTTTTTCAGCGGGAGTATTGTCATTTAGAGTGGGGAGGTCCGTTTCCGGAATGGTTTACTAGTATCGTTGGAGCGGGCTATGTGCCGACACTTCAGACGGACCACTCGATGATTATGCTGGACATGCTGCTACTAAGAGCAGGCTTTGGATTTCTACCACGATCTATAGCACAACCTTATCTCGATCAACAGAAGCTATTTCAACTTCAATGTGAGTTAGACACGCCGATTATCAAAGCTTACGCTCTTTATTTAACTGAGAATGCAGAAGATATTCGTGTACGGCTTGGGCTGGAGATGCTTGGGGTGGATAGGATAAAAGAGTAGATAGACGCCTACCTATGTGCCGATTATACTGAGTAACGTCAGCAAAGTATGAAGGGTCTGGAATTAGTTTACAGGCGGGAATTTGCGAGATTTTGGTGAGATCAGCAGGGTAGAATAGTAGAATTACTCGCAAAGAGAGGAGCCTGAAGGTTGAGGACGAAGAAATACCGTGGATTAGTCGGGATGGGGTTGTTTTTTATTCTTGCCTTTTCCCTATTAGTAAGTATAAATTCCCCAACGATTCAGGTCCTTGATACCCCGGTGGCAAAGCATGGCGTACTGGATTTATCAGGATGGGATTTTGAAAAGCAGGGACTAGTTGATCTGGACGGAGAATGGGAGTTTTATGAAAATGAATTACTGAGTCCATCTGAGATTCAGCCCAGAATAGATAAGCAATCTACCTATTTAACGGTCCCAGGCACATGGAAAGGTAAGATTATAGAAGGTGGGATGGACCGCAAAGGTGCGGGCACCTACAGACTCAAAGTGCTGGTCAAAGATTCGGATGAGATTCTTGGTTTGAAAATAAGAAGTATCCGTATGTCTCAAAAGTTATTTATCAATGGGAAGCAAGAGGGAGAGAGCGGGGTTCCATCAACGGACAGTGAGTTCTTTAAGCCAGGAAATACGCCGTATACGGTTTTTTTTCATTCCAATACCCCAGAGATAGAAATTGTATTACAAGTGTCTAACTTCAACTTTATTACGGGAGGGATCGTGAATTCAATTCCGCTGGGCGTCCATGCGGATATTACCAAAGTGAACAGTATTCAGATCGGCTCAGATATTGGAATTATTTTGATACTGGGCATGTTTGGGGCATACCATCTCAGCTTCTTTTTCGTGGGGCGTAGAGAAAAAGCATACTTACTCAGCGGTTTATATTTGCTAATTCTCTCATTGAATAATTCACTATATGGCGAGAAAATATTTCAGCAGCTACTACCCAGGGTACCTTTTGAACAAGTTTACAAGTTGTTGGAAATTAGCCAGTTTATCGGCGCAATTATCATTATTATGTTTTACTGCTCGGTTGAGTCCCGGTTAATGTCAAGTAAGAGGATGAGGCTCGTATTATCTCCATTTGTCCTTTATCTGGCTTCGGTTTTGGTGCTCCCGTATGGTGTACATATTCGTGCGAAATATTTGTTTGTAGCCTATCTTGGAATCGTTATGCTAGTGATCATCGTAAGAATGATCTATTTATATCTTCGCAGTCAGAGCGAAACGACGGATCGGAAAGAATTGTTTCTGTTCATTGGCGGGGCGATCTCGCTCCTGATTTTTTTCTTTGATGTAAGTCTTTATTCTGAAAATGTTCTACAGACTGATTTGGTGGGTAAATTCGGAGTGATTGGTTTTATTGTGTTCTTCAACATTATGTTAGCTGTACGATTCTCCAACACGTATGACAAGACGGAAACGCTGTCCCGCCAGTTGCTAATCTCGAACCAGCTTAAAGATGAATTTCTAATGAACACCTCTCATGAGATCAAGACTCCGCTGCATGGCATTATGAATATGACATCGTTTTTATTAGAAGACGGGGAAGATAATCTGTATCCTATACAGAAACAGAATCTTTGGTTAATTAAGGACACTTCTACTAAGCTGTCTATGCTCATTCAGGATTTGATTGATGTGAGTCTTTTGAAGCATGGTGAGTTAAGATTGCAGCAGACAGTGGTTGATCTAAGGGTGGCTTCACAGATTGTATTTGATGTACTTCAGTTCGAACTAGCAGGAAAGTCCGTTGTATTAGATAACCAAGTGGAACCTAATATTTGGGTTCTGGCAGATGATAGTCGATTAAGACAAGTCATGTACAATCTGGTTCACAATGCAATTAAGCATACAGATAAAGGAATCATTAAGATCACGGCCAGTGTAGCAGGGAATACAGTATCTGTCACAGTGGAGGATACGGGAACTGGAATAGCTTCAGATCTGCAAACAGCCATATTCGAATATTTTGAGCAAGTCGATAAACCGCTGCCACAAGATGGTTACACTGGAATGGGAATTGGCTTGTACATTAGCAGGAAACTGATCGAGCGGATGGGTGGTGAGATTTGGGTAGATTGGTCCGAGATCGGCCATGGCACTCGAATGATCTTCACCTTGCCCAAAATAGAGCGGATTCCAGGCTATTATGAAGTAGCTGCTACGGGCGTGGAGCAACATGCGCAATTTGAGCATACCTCGCTTGATATTGTGGATCAGAGTGGATATACGATCTTAATCGTGGATGATGAAGCATCTAATATCCATATTCTACTGAACATTCTAAGACGTCATCATTACAATGTCATTACAGCGTTTTCGGCGAATGAAGCGATGGACAAAATGAAGCAATACCCCAATGTGGATCTAGTGATATTGGATGTCATGATGCCGGAAATTTCAGGCATTGAGTTGTGCCGAACCTTGCGATTGCATTACTCCATTCTGAATTTACCTATTCTGTTTGCTACAGTTAAGGACGCGCCAACGGATATTGCATTAGGTTTCCGAGCAGGGGCGAATGATTATATCACGAAGCCCTTTGATGGAGAGACGCTGATTGCGAGAATCCATACGCTGATTGCTATGAAAACATCGATTCAGGAAGCTATACGAAATGAGTATGCTTTTCATCAGGCCCAAATTAAGCCTCATTTTCTGTATAACGCACTGAGCAGCGTGATCTCTTTCTGCTATACAGATGGCGAGAAAGCCGCCTATTTGTTATCTATGCTAAGCCAATACATTCGTTATATTCTCGATATGGATCGTTCCACTTTAGTGGTTCCTTTGCACCGGGAGTTAGAGCTGATTCAAGCCTACGTGGAGATTGAAAAAGCTCGTTTTGGAGAGCGGTTCGATTTTATTTTCCGTATGGATGAGGGTCTGCGTTCTGTTGAAATCCCATCCTTATGTATTCAGCCATTTGTCGAAAATGCGATCAGACATGGACTGTTTGAAAAAGAGGGTCAGGGCAGAGTTTCGCTCACCGTTCAAGCTGGAGGGAACTACATGAAAGTTATCATCGAAGATGATGGTGTGGGAATTCCAGATGATCTGTTATATCAATTAACCGGAAACGAGCAGTTGGATGGCAGTATCGGTATCCATAACATTCGAAAGCGCATAGGCGCTATACCCGGAGCCACTTTAACGATTCATTCTGACCTTGGGTATGGGACCAAAGTGACGATGTATTTACCAGTAAGCCTTGGGGGCATGGGGGGAGACACACGATGATTCGTGTAGTGATTGTTGAAGATGAGAAACCGATTTTGAATTTGATGAAGGTACTGATCAGCCGCAATTCAGATTATCTCATTAGTGGGACCTTTTCAAATCCATTGGAGGCACTGGAGTGCATACCTGAGCTACAGCCAGACGTCGTGTTTATAGATGTCGAAATGCCAAAAATGAACGGCATTGAGCTGGCGAGCAGAATTCAGAAGCTGATGCATCCACCGGAAATTGTATTTACAACCGCCTATAAAAATTATGCACTCGAAGCGTTCGAGGTAAGTGCGCTAGATTATATTCTCAAGCCAATAACACCCGAAGCGATCAGCAGGGTTACTGAACGACTTGTTAAACGGATGAGACCTGCGGTGAGACTAGATTCCAAGAAAATGGGTCCGATGATCCGCTGTTTCGGTGGGTTTGAAGTCTGCGATTCAGAAGGCAAGCCTATTCATTTTCGCACACGCAGAGCGGAGGAATTATTCGCGTATTTCTTATGTAATGCAGGTCGTTATATCAGCAAATGGAAAGTGATAGATTTATTATGGCCTGATATGCAGGATGAGAGAGGGGCATCCAATTTGTATAATACGATATATCTCTTGAAAAAAATGCTGAAAGAAAAAGGCTTCGGCATGGAAATCCGCAAAATGAATGATGGATATATGCTGGAGACGGGAAATGAAAGTTATGATGCGCTTGATTATCAAAGATTTCATTTAGAAATGGTTGATGGGAAGCAAAACACTGCGCAAATGGAGCGTCTTTGTTTCTTATATCAGGGGCCCTTGCTGGATGGAAAGCCCTATCTGTGGAAGATTTCACTGGAGGAAGTTTATGCTAAGTATTATACAAACTGGACGCGTATCCTAATTGACAATGATTGTGCCTCACAGGACTGGCCTAAAGCAGAGCAACGGTTAGAAAAGTTCTTAAGCTTATATCCTTTGCATGAAGAGATGAACCAGCAAATGATTGTTATTTATGCCAAACTTGGAAATAAAGAAAAGATCACAAGACTCTATGAGAGATTCGAGACGGCTTATCGTTCGGAGCTGGGAATGGTTCCTTCAGCGGAGTTTAAAACGCATGTAGCTGCATATCTGGCCTAATTTTATATGAAAAGAGTTCAGCAGAGGGAGAAATCTCTCTGTTTTTTATTTCTAAGAGTAGCTAACTTTTCGAGAACTTTACCGTTATACATACGAAGGGAGGTGCAGGATGAAGCCCGGGCAGCTACATCAGATACTTCAACCGAAAATGTTAGAAATCCAAAAATACTTGATTCGTCTCGGGGCACCTGCAGCCGACGCGGAAGATATCGTACAGGAAACGGTGTATAAGGCTCTTTTGTATATCGATTCCATTGATGAGAACAAATTCAGTGCGTGGCTATATAAAGTGGCGATCAATCGCTACTATGATCTGTGCCGCCGCGGCAAGCGGATAGTCATTCCGATTGATGATGTGGATGTGCCAGTTATGGAACTGCCGGAGGATTATGTGCTGTTAAAAGAGAAACGAGAAGACATCGAACGTGTATTGGATGAGCTTCTACCTCTCCATAAACAACTCATTATTATGAAATATGAGCTGGAGCTGTCCTATCAGGAGATAGCAGAGCTCCTCGGGATCACGACGGATACGGTCAAATCGGCATTGTTTCGTGCCCGCAAGCAATTCCAAAAAAAGTACAGAGGTGAAGTGGAATGACGGCTCCATGGGAACAACAGGATGATCAGAACCTTTCAAAAGTAATTAAGAAAGCAAAACGAAAAACAATGATTCGTAATACGATCGTTTCTCTGGTCGTGACCGTTATAGTATTGTTCGGAGGCATGCTGGGCAACGCTCATTTAACAAGCTGGTTAGCGATGCGTGGTCTGGATGAGGAGAAGATCATGATGGAGATTAGTAGTCCTAACCTTCATGAGTTGAGAACGGAGCTGGATCTAGGATTTTTAGCGGGCAAAGTTGAGATCAGCTCTTACAAGGTTATTGAAGGGGTACCTGTTGTATGGGATACCCGAAAATTAGATTTTAGTATGAGCAGCCGCTTTTCTCTGCTTAATAGGGGATATTCTAGTATAAATGTGCCTGACCCCGTAATGACAAGCCAAAATTATGAATACTACCGAGGATATAACAGTCAAAATGGACAGCGGGAAATGTTATTCTACGTGCCGGGAGTGAATTATAACGGAAAAGTGTTGAATGACCTCCCTGCGCTTGAACAAATGGATCCAGGTAAGCTGGTAGAGATGGCAGTTTCTTTTGATAAAAGCTATACACAGGCCGAGGTTGAAACAATGCTGCCGGCTGAGCTGACACAGGCATGGTATTGGGTAGATACGTATGACAATAAGAAGAAACTTGAGTTTATCACAAATGAAAGTAGTCCAAACAAGTATGCATTGCCAGAATCAGCGAGACAAGTATACGGTTACGGTGTCAAATGGGAGGGGTTATTTAACCCGAAACCAGAGGAATTTCTGCAATCACTAGCCTATGGACTTCAGAAGAAGGGCAAGTATTATGGAGAATTTGAGCGAATCACGAATTATTTGAAAAAGGGTAAAGCGGCACCGGAGGCCAGCGACGTACTGTTATATGGAGTCGTCGTTACAGGAACTGCGAAGGAGCTGCTAAGCCTCAAAGGAAAGCCCTATGTTAATACGGCAGTTCTCGGCGCGATTGTGGATAAATATTAGATCCGTATAGTAACGCTAAAACAACTGGGTACCGTACAAGCGTAACTGAATCTCTGAAATAATTAGGGAATTTCCCCTGAAATTCTGAGATCTTTGATCATCTAACTAATAATTAAGGAATTCCTCCCTGTCATTTGGCTGTTTTGGTAGAAAACAAAGAAATCTCCTCAATTATACTCTAGCGCACAGCGCACATACACTATCCGGTTAAAGTAAAGACTGCATTGTGCCTGTTTCTAAAAAAGAAGCTACCCATAAGTAGGTACTCTACTTATGGATAGCTTCTTTTTAATTTAGTTCACGGCTCACCAAAGCTACGTCCATTTGGCAGACCAAAGTTTCATTTCCTTCAAAATTTGATGCAAGTCCTCACCTTTTGGAGTTAACGAATATTCCACGGTAACCGGTACGGTAGGAAACACGTGACGTTCTAGTACCCCGTGTTCCTCTAAATGGCGCAGCGTACTAGTTAACGCGCGAGGGCTGACATTAGTGATTTTTCGCTGAAGCGCTCCAAAGCGTTGGGTACCGTCGAATAACTCTCTTAGTACGAGAAAAGCCCATTTTCCGCCCAATACCTCAAGTGTTTTTTCTACATTACATTCAATAGTAAGTGGGGTTTTAGGGATATAATTATTGCTAGATTTAGCTGTTGTCAAGGAATCTCCTCCTGTTTTGGTGCCACTATACTCTTGTATAGTAACTACTCTAGAGATCATATAGTAAACTAAATTTCACTTCTTCCTATTATATACAAACTATTCTAGAATGAATATGTTCGCTAGGCAACCTGCTGAAATCATAACACGGAACTATGGAGAGGAGCAGTTATTATGAAATATCGTAGATTAGGTGGAACGGGCCTTAAAGTTAGCGAGATTAGTTTGGGAAGCTGGCTGACATATGGAGGTTACGTAGAAAGAGATAATGCTGTTAAAGCCATTAAACCGCTTACGATTTAGGCGTGAATTTTTTTGATACGGCCAATGTTTACGAAAAGGGTGCTGCTGAAAAAGTGCTAGGCGAGACCTTGCGGAATTATCCGCGAGAATCCTATGTGCTCGCAACGAAAGTATTTGGCGAAATGGGGACAGGGCCTAACGATCGTGGATTATCCCGCAAGCATATTACGGAACAGTGTCATGCAAGCTTGCAGCGTCTCGGCGTAGAATACGTGGATATTATGTATTGCCACCGTTTTGATACAGAAACTCCAATTGAAGAGACTTTGCGTGCGCTGGATGATCTGGTTCGTCAAGGTAAGGTGTATTATGTCGGGGTTAGTGAGTGGACTGCGGCGCAAATGACGGATGCTTTAGCTGTAGCCGATCGTTATTTGCTGGATCATATCGTGGTTAACCAACCGATTTATAATATGTTCGAACGTTATATTGAAAAAGAAATCATTCCGCTCGGCGAGCGCCGTGGCATTGGACAGGTTGTATTTTCTCCACTGGCTCAAGGGCTGCTAACTGGAAAATATAACGCAGAAATCCCTGAAGACAGTCGTGCGGCTAAGCTGGATCGGTTGAAGAAGGCGTTTACGGAAGAGAAGATTGAAAAGGTTCGTCAATTAAGCGGGGTCGCTGCAGAGCTGAATATTTCTGTGGGAAATCTGGCTTTGGCTTGGATTTTGCGTCAGCCTAATGTAGCTAGTGCGCTGGTGGGTGCCAGTCGTCCGGAGCAGGTTGAAGAGAATGTTAAGGCTTCGGGGATAGAGCTTACCGAGGATACTTTGAAGAAAATTGAAGAGATTCTTAAATAGAGACAGCTTTATAAAAAAAGGAGATATGATCATGGCGAAAGTAGTGGTTACTGGCGGAAGCGGGATGCTGGGCAGATGGGTAGTACGGCATTTTGTAGAACAAGGGTATGAGGTTGTGAATGTAGATACGCAGAAATCACCGGATTCTTTGTGCCAAACTTTGATTGCTGATTTGAATAATCTGGGTGAAGTGTATGGCGTATTAGCAGGCGCTGATGCAGTCGTACATTTGGCTGCGATCCCAGCCGCAAATATAAAGACGAGTGAAGTCACTTTTCAAAACAATGTAGTATCCACCTACAACATTCTGGAGGCTGCTGCTGGACTAGGCATTCGCAAAGCCGTTATTGCTTCCAGTGAATCCTCTTATGGCATCTGTTTTGCGGTTAACCCTCTAGGACCACAGTATGTACCTATGGATGAGGATCACCCACAATTGCCTGAAGACAGCTACGGTCTGTCCAAGGTTGTGAATGAGCAGACCGCAGAGATGTTCCAGCGCAGAACGGGCATACAGGTCGTTTCCCTAAGAATCGGAAATGTCATTGATCCATCCGCGTATGAACGTTTCCCTTCCTTCATTCATGATCCAGCGCAGCGCGATCGGATATTGTGGAGCTATATTGATACACGGGATGTAGCGACAGCTTGTCAATTGGCGATCGAAACGGACGGACTCGGTGCGGTGGCACTTAACATATGTGCAGATGAGACCAGCATGGCTATACCTAGCAGAGAGCTAATGGCCGCACGTTATCCAGAAGTGACGGACTACCGTCAGCCGCTGGAAGGCCATGAGTCGTTACTCAGTAATGCAAAGGCTAAGAAGCTGCTGAGTTGGCAGCCAAAGCACTTATGGCGAGATTATGTTAACGATTAAATAATGAGCCAGGTACTTTTACTATAAATGAGAGTTCAAAAAGTACGGTTTTCAGCACCGAGA
>NZ_NFUX01000013.1:0-109515 GCF_002264385.1 Paenibacillus sp. VTT E-133280 | reverse complement strand
GCGTCCACATGGTTTGGCACTCGTCACTCAACATAAAATGCGTGAAGGATAAAATATTTTCCCGCTCCTCAGACGTTAACGAATGATTAGGGTAGATAAGGCCGATGGAAGAAGACATAGATAGTGATTGTCGCCCTTCGATGACCGGAAGCTGGCAAACCGCAAGCCTGTTGTTCATCTGCTTATCCAAATGGTTATAAATCCACTCGCCACAAATAATAGCGCCGATCTTACCCTCAATGAATTGCTCTAGCAGTCCTGTAGAGCCGTCGAGACTAACAATCACACCTTGATCCATTTTGTCGCGGATGAACTGAAGCGCCTGCCTCATTTCAGGGGTAACGATATTCGGCTTTCCATCCTGAACAGGCCAACCACCGAAAGCTGTAAGAAACAGAATAAACCAATAACCCTGCTGTAAATCTGCTCCAATCGGTATGATGCCTTGAGCGGACAACCTCTCTGCTGCCTCTTCGAACATGTCCCATGTCGTCGGCGCACTGGCGTATATCTCCGGATTGTAATACAGAACCAGATGATTGCCCCGTAATACCGGGATACCATACTGAACACCATCCAGTTGCATCGTTGAAAGTGCCCCTTCAGTCAGTGCATCTTCGAATTGCCATCCTGGTACTTCAGAGTAAAGGCCATTCTCAACATAGGAGGACATATCCGCAGGAACCATCGCCAGATGCGGACCTTGATGAGTGTCCTTAATTTGGTTCAGGCGCGCAGTCAACTCCGTAATGTTCATCACTTGTGGCGTAATTTGTACGCCGAAGCGCTCTGTATACAGCTTGCAAATTCCCTCCAACACCTCAATCGAGGTATCTCCCGGACCGTCAAACTCATGCCATAACACGATTTCTTTGTTTTTCTTTTCCATCGCTGCCTCTCCCCCTTAACTAACTTGTCTATGGTTGTTTACGAGCACTAAAGCCTGATTTGGTGCTAGCAGTATACTGTCTATCGTCTGACCTACGATACTGCCCGTTAAGGAACTATCCAGCGTCACGGTCATTGGGCACCGCCCAGGTACCGCAGCCTTCAAATCAACTTGGCAGGAAGCATCAGCACTCAAGTTAAAGCAGCAGAGCAGCGTCTGTTCGCCATGCATATACCCGTACAGAACTGTACCTTCCGGGGACTGCGCCACGAAAAAGTTTTCTGGCTTCACTAGCTGGGGCCAATCTTTCTTAAGTTCACTTAGCTCTGTCAGCAGTGGCAGCATCGGTGCAGGATTAGTCCAATTAATTTTCATGACGTTAAAAAAAGCGCGAGAAATCTCCTCTCCGTTCGTGTTGTCACCAAGACCACAGTTGAGGGGCTGCTCCTCATTCATTTCATAACCAGTCGTCACGTATGGAATTGCATTCGGAAGAAATTGATTAAATACCGCGATCATCCGAGCTACCTCAACACCGCCACGGCTCGTGATCCGAGGCGTATCTGCCGTTTCTGCACAGGCGAACACATGAATATTTAATTCAGGCAACTCCTCTAAGAATGAAACGAGATTGTCTTTATTCATATGCGTCATGACATTCCATCCGCTGCCAAGCATAATGTTGTAGCCGGTGCTCGCCGCCTTCTTGTGATTACGATTGAACAAATCTTCGCTGATCAAGATCGCATTCGGATTCAACTCTTTAATCGTGTCAAAAATTCGAGTCAACAGCGGAATAGGAAGTACATGTCCGATGTCGATACGGAAGCCATCAATCCCATACTTTTCGAGATTAAACCGTACGGCCTCCTCCAACACATCCCACAGCTTCAGATTCGGCTCCTCACCTGGATAGTCATTACATTTAATCGTATCAAAAAGAACATACGGTGCCTGATCCGAACTTATAAGATGTTTCACTTGCGGAGAGACGTCCTTGTAAAGGCGCAAGAACGTAATGTCTGTCCAAATCGGCTGCACATCGTTAATCCAATCCGAATGCGCGGGAGCGGTCGTTATCCTCATCTCTTGCTCCACCAGAGTTAATAGCTCATCTCCATTTTTAGCAGCTCTTTCTTTTAACTGCTGCCAAAGGAGTGGATGAAGTTCATTGGGCGGCGGCGAGAACTTCCGCAGAAATGCTGCGGTTTCCTGGCTGTGGTAGACCGTTTCCAATTTGTCAGGGGTACACTCCTCAAAGAATCCAAGCTCAGGAATCGATGGCGGTGCAAAGCCTTCTAATTCCTGCATTTTGATCCAATACACCCATTCAGGATGTTCGGTAATGAACACACTGTTTTTCGCCGTTACACGGGGAATGAAATCAACAACAGTCTTAATATCAAGTAAATGACAAGCTTCTACCAAAGCGCTGAGCTCATCGTGGATCGTAAACTGCTCCATACCATCCAGCAGGCTATCGTGTAGGTTCTGATCCAAGTGGAATAACGATTGCACAGCGTAAGGTGACCCGATATCTCCCTTCAGATTCAACCTGCTGTACTGGTTCACTGGAAGCATATACAGAATATTGATGCCCATTTTCTTTAACAGCGGCAGAAGAATAAGGAATCTTAAAAAAGTACCAGATTGGATTGTCCCATCATGGTTGTAATCCCAAGCCGTCGAATAACGAATTAACGAAGAATAGATTGCGCTGTCGTCTAAATTCGTGCGTTCCTTAAGCGAATATCTCCACGAAAGCTTGTCTATATACTTCAAATGCTCTGTTAAAAAATCATACGGATGCACACAAATTTCCTCGTCTTTTTCGAAAAGAACACACTCATATTTGCACTCATTCCACACAGCAGGTATCCAAATTGGCGCGACGTCTTTATCTTTGTGTATAGACAAGTAATCCTGAACAAGTCTAAATTTGCTTTCTTTGCTCATTAACAGATCCACCTCTCGTTGATTGCAGTTCTACGTTTAGGGAACAAAAACCGTCTTTACGGTGTCACTCCCAACCACCTTCAAAGAGTTCAATTCATAGCCGATCAACTCGTTTATTGCTGCTTCGTGCTGATTGAGCTTAACTTTTCTCGTCACCAGTTTCTCTAGTTCAGGCCTCTCAGCGGCAAATTGCAAAGCTTCCTCGAACATATAGCGGTATTCGCCCGTTGCGATAATTTTGATTGCCTGCTGTACGAATTTGGTAGGGGAAAAGGTGTACCGATACTTCGCATTAATTCCAAAAGGAATGATGCGCCCTCCACGCTCAATCCATTTCTCCGCCACTTCGAGCTGAGTGCCCACCGTATCGATAATCACATCAAACTTATGTCCCGCACAGATTTCATCTGCGGTAGCTTGATTTAATTGAGAGGGTGTTAGAGCAAAATCCGAGATTTCTCTAGCAAATGCCAACCGATAGGGATTAATTTCCGTCGCTACCGTGAGCGCAGCTTTTGATTTGCTCACCCTTTGACTTAACAGTCCCATTGGACCCGATCCAAGAATGAGCACCTTATCGTCAGCTGTGACATTAGCTTCTTTGAAATTGTGCAGCACACAGGCAAGCGGCTCGATTAATACCCCCGTTTCCCAGCTCATATGATCAGGCAGAAGATGTGCAAACGTTTGTGCAGTAGTGTAAAAAAAAGTGAATGTCCCATTTCTATTCAAACCAGCAATCGGCATCCCATTTCCATCCGGTCCTATACATAAGTGCGGCTGCTCTTTCAAGCAAAAATAACATTCATTGCAGCTTTGATTCGGATCGATAACTACACGGTCCCCCACCTTAACACGATCAACATTACTGCCAATTCCGATTACGGTCCCTACAGCCTCATGACCGCGAATGATTCCTGGAACTCCTTCCTCTTTACCGGTGATGACCGCTAGATCTGTTCCGCAAATGCCTGTCATCTCAATCCGGATCTTAACTTCATCCGGGGCTGCAATCTGTGGTTCTTTCCGTTCATAGAGTTCCAGCTTATGATTGGATGTCCACACCAGCGCTTCCATACGCATTCTTCCTCTCATCTTTTAAATTATCCATATTCAACCAAAACATATCATAACTCCCATGTAAAAGTAAGGTGAATAATGTCGTAAAATGTTATTACTTACATTTTCATATAATAATCACATAAGTAAGCGCTTTAAAATGTTGGTAGTATAAATACCTCCCCCGGTAATCAGGGAAGGTGTTCCTTTACTAAGCCAGTTTTTCAGGCTCTTGTTTGAAAATGATCTTAAAGATAGGATAGAATATCAAGAACGAAATCGTACTAATGATAATCATTGTAATAATATCCGCTATTGTCTCCCCCATTGATCCCATTCCCCATGTGTTAATTAATAAATTATAGATAGGAGCCTTATAAAATCCTTGTGCCGCGGCAGCACCAATGGTTATAAGAATATACGCTAGTACATACCAGAAAGCGGCCTTCCAAACGTTACTGTTTGATTTAAATGTAATGGTTCGCTGTGCGAAAAAGTTAATGATCTGTGCAATGCCGAGTGTAATTTGAACGGCAAGAAAATAGCCAAGCCCTCCTCCACCTCCTGATGCAAGTGAACCTGCAGCATAATCGAATACATAATAGGCACTTCCATCAAAGTTATGTCCCAACTGAAAAACTTGAAGGCTTGTAGATAGTAATGATGTCTGTGCAAATATAAGTTTAAATAAAGGCATTAGAACAAGTTGTAATACCGTCATCCCAGCACTCAGTATAAAAAATACTATGAATTGTGCAATATTTGGATGCAGCCCCTTAAATTTATTCCATACACCCATCATTCCTGTATTTTTTTCGATATTTACTTCGCTCATATTCTTCTATTTCTCCTTTGAAGCCTAGAAAAAGGAGATACCGTGGTATCTCCTTTTCTTCACTTCCTATTTGTCTATCGGTTTATCCATTTCAACACCTTCAGGATTTGCTTTCGACTAATTTTCCCGCCAGTAAAACGGTCAATTTGACGAAATGGCATATTCAGAACAAAGTAGACATTATTCGCTAGCAGAGGCTTATTGACTGCTTCGAAAAACTTGTTAAAGAAAAAGACAATATGATAGATTGTTTTTCCAAGTGCGTTCTTATATTTAGCTTGAGCAATGGTGTCGTTTAACCCCAAGTCCTGCTTTGGATCCCAACAAGGAGAAGGAGGTTCATATCCCAACAGCCCCTTATACTCCGCTGCCGTTACCTCATGAACGTGTCCGCTAAAATAATGCGGGAATTGATCCTTGGTATGTTCACAAGAAACGGAATCTCCTGTAAGCGTAATACGTTCCTGCAAAAGAATAGATTGGATTGAACTGCCGATTTGAATTTCATAAGCACCAGGCTCAACCGCCCAATCGTGAATCGTCGGATTATAATAGGAAAAATCACGTTCCTCCAGCATGATTGTGACACGCTTGCTTTCACCCGGCTCTAAGCTCACCTTTTCAAAGCCTTTTAATTCTCGCTTCGCTCTAAAGATGGACGAATCTTGTTTCTGGATGTAGAGCTGCGCAACCTCTTCCCCTGCTACTGCCCCTGTATTGGTGATAGTAAACGTAACCTGATGCTGATCAGCCGTTAAATCCGTATATGCAAAGGTTGTATAGGACAGCCCATATCCAAACGGAAATAACACAGGCTTATTCACGGTATCAAAATAACGGTAACCGATAAAAATGCCTTCGATATGTTCTGCGGTTGCCTCCTTACCTGGATAATAAGGAGCAGAAGAGACATCACTATATTTAATCGGAAATGTCTCGCTGAGCTTACCACTTGGGTTGTACTCTCCAAGTAAAATACTCTTTAACGCTTCAGCGCTTCCTTGTCCAGATAAATAGGTATGAACTATAGCTTTTACATTCTTTATAAACGGCATTTCAATGGCGCCACCGCCCGCGAGAATCACCACAATATTGGAATTGACTTCTGTTAATGAGCGAAGCAGTTCGAGCTGGTTGTCACGTAAGCTAAGGTTTACGCGGTCAACACCTTCGGCTTCGCTGCCTTCGTCCAGCCCCAAGAACAGTAGAATGGTATCTACTTTCTCAGCTAACGTAACAGCTTCCTTTATTAACCGATCATTTTTTCCGCCCATTCGCTTGAAGCCTTTCGCGTACCCAACAATCGACAAGCCAGATTGACCGAGCACATCACAGGCATTGGATAGCTTGGCAGGATTAATAAGCGAGCTTCCAGCACCCTGGTAGCGAGGATTACTGGCGAAATCACCAATAATCGCAATTTTATTGCCGTGTTTAAGCGGTAATATCTTATCGTCATTTTTCAATAACACAATCGAACGTTTGGCAGCTTCTATCGCTTTATTGTGGTGCTCCTCATAATCGATACGCGGTGTATCTTGATCATGCAGCTGGGTAGTAAAGACTAACTCCAGCAGACGATCGACAGCGTCATCCAGCACTTCTTCGGCCAGCTCATTCTTTCTAATTGCTTGCACGATTTCCTGATCCGTAATTCCATTGGTTGAAGGCATTTCCAATTGATTTCCTGCTTTCAACCCTGCAACACGGTCATTATTACCGCCCCAGTCCGTAACGACTACGCCATTAAAATCCCATTCTCCGTACAGAATATCCTGTAACAAATCGTTATTTTCATTAGCGAAGGTACCATTCACTTTGTTGTAAGAGGTCATGATGGTTTTCGGTTGACCCATCTCAATTACACGTCTGAATCCTTCTAAATACAATTCTCTTAACGAGCGTTCATCCACGACTTCGTCAATCGTCATTCGCATATGCTCTTGGCTGTTGACAGCAAAGTGTTTAGGACATGCAGAGATACCGTTCACCTGAATGCCTTTGACCATCTCGCTCGCTAATTCTCCCGTTAAATAAGGATCCTCGGAAAAATACTCAAAATTTCGTCCGCATAACGGATTCCGCTTGATATTCAATCCAGGACCAAGCAACACGCTCACTTTTTCGCTAGCTGCTTCTTTTCCAATCGTTTGACCTACCTCATAGATTAATTGTCTGTCCCAGCTATTAGCCAAGGTTGCCGCCGTCGGAAAACAAGTGGCAGGCAGACTTTTATTTAAGCCTAAGTGGTCTGCCTTTCCGCCTTGCTTCCTCAGACCATGAGGTCCATCGGTCAGCATAATGCTTGGAATCTTCACTCGGTCGATTGCTTTTGTATTCCAGAAGTTTGCGCCAGACATTAAAGATGCTTTTTCTTCTACCGTCATACTTTCAATTAATGCTCTATACTTCAATCTCTTCACCCCGCATGCTTACGCCTATTTTTCGAATAAGTAGGTTTGCAGGATCGTGTACAACACATGCTGAACACTTGTGCGAACCCCGTTTGTGATTCCTGCAGGATCCTTCTTGTATGCTTGTTTTAATAATTTCTCGTTTTTACTTGGTGTCATAATATCGAGCATGAGATCATTACCAGCTACAACCGCATCCGGCGCTTTCATAAATCCAAAGACTGCATCACTGGAAACAAATCCATCAAAGCCCCATTCCTTACGCAGAACATCATTTAACAAGACGGAATTCGCTCCTGCCCACTTTGTCCCGATGATCGAAAAGCTAGACATTGCGCCAAGAGGGCTGCTTTCTTTAACCGTAATCTCAAACGGCTTCAAGTAGATTTCGCGAATCGCTTGCTCGTTGGCCCAGATCAGATTTCCTGAACGAGCATTGGTTTCTTGATCGTTTAACGCGAAGTGCTTCATAAAGGCAATAATGCCTTGGTCTTCTGCGCCGTTTATCATAGATGCCGCTATTTTTCCTGAAAGCACAGGATCTTCTGAGAAGTATTCGAAGTTACGGCCGCCTTGTGCTGTACGGTGGATATTCATCCCCGGTGCATACCAGCCTTGAATGCCATACGCACGCGCTTCTTTACCAACCGCTTCTCCCATTTGATAGGCTAGATCATTGTTCCATGTTGCTGCAATGACGATTTCAGACGGATATGACGCGGCTTCGATTGGCTTAAAGAAGTAACTAAATCCAGCAGGTCCATCCATCAACAACGTTTTAGGAACACCCAAACGCTCTACCGCCATTGTTCTATAGGCGCCGTTTGCTACATAATCAATCATTTCGTCCAATGTAAACTGATCCATGAATTCATTCCATTTCGGATCATCAAAGGCTAAACCTTTCAAATCCTCCAGTACTAAGCCATTATCAGCGCCAACCGTTGGCATTTCCAAATTTGATGCTTCCTGCTCTTTTGAGAATGCGTCGAGCACATTCTGCGGTGCTTTATGACTAATATTTTCATCCGAAGGATATGTCTTCTCCCAATCATTCCGTGACAAATACGTAACTTCACCTTTTGCTAATTCAAAGCGATTCTCGTAAGGCGTTCCGGTATCCTTATCTTCTTTGAAAACCTTCTTCTCAGCCAACTGAAGGTCATAGCTTGCCACGATATCATGGACATTGCGAGCCACTTTAATTGAATAGGTGCCTGGGTCTAGTACATACGCTTCTTCTACGCTCATATCATAAGAAGCCATCTCTTCGGTAGCAAAAGAAAGGGTAAGTACCTCGGATTGACCCGCTTCCAGCAAAGACGTCTTTGCATAAGTGGCCAGTTCGATGGCCGATTTTTCAATGCCGCCTGCAATATACGGAGCTGAATAATAAACTTGAACAACATCTTTTCCGGCTTTGTCGCCCACATTTTTCACTTCGACTTGTAGTTCAATCTTGTCTTCCGACAATGACTGATTCAGGACCTTCCACTCGAAATCCGTGTAGCTTAATCCATGTCCGTAAGGATATAACACGGTATCTCGATAGCCTGCTTCATCATTTAAAAAGAAGGTTTCATAGAAACGGTAACCGACATAGATACCTTCTTGATAATTGAGGAATGAATACTTCAAATTATCGTATTTGTAGTCTCCAAAGTTCTCACTTGCTGGAGCCGATGCATTGTCATAAACATACGTATCCGTAATACGGCCTGATGGATTGATATTTCCTGCAAGAATATTTCCTAATGCGTTGGCTCCATAAGGCCCAGGTGTTCCTATCCACAAGACAGATTTAATAGATTTAAATTCATTTACGAAACCAAGCTCTAAGGCATTCCCCGCATTTACAACGATTGTGACATTTTCAAATGACTGTGCAACCTTTTCAATCAAAGCGCGTTTATTTGCTGTCAATTTCAACTGCTCAGCGGTTGCATCACTAGCTTCTGTACTCTCACTAGCAATGACAATAATTGCATTTTCCGAATAGGATTTCGCTTGTGCTATTGCTTCGTCCGATAAATAATCGATTTTAGGTTCATCGCTAGAGTTTCCGCCTAACATACCTTTTACAACTTGAATGACTCCGGTACTCGCCTTGCTGCCCACTCCTGCTTTTGCACCAACCTCTTGATACAAGTCATGAAGCTCGGTATTGTACAAAATACCTGCATTTTCTAGACCTTTAAATAAATTAACCGCACGGGAAGTATCCCCCGCACCCGATCCTCCGCCGCCATAACGTAGCTCTAATGCAGCTAATCCGAAGACGTTAACCTTTTTATCTTTCAAAGGCAGCTGTTTATCATCATTCTTCAATAGAACAATGCCTTCATTCGCAATTTCTTCAGCTATTTTCCCACCTTGTTCACGTGCTGCAAGTGCCTCAGGGGAATCGGTTACGGCTGTAATGTGTTTTCCTGTCAGCGCATCGATGATGCTAGAAGCGGTTGCACCGAATTGTACGAACAACAATATGACAACAAGCGCTACGATCGACCAGCCGGTGAAACGTCTTGATCTATTTTTAATTTTCTTGTAGCGTTTCGCTTCTTTTTTCATCGCTCTACGATCTTTGCGCCTTAGAGTTTTCAACTCTATTTTTGTTTGTTTCTTTTGCTCTTTTCTTAATTGTTTGTCCTGTTCAATCGCTGCTGTTCGTTCTGCTTCCGGTAGCGCTTTAATTTCTTGCTTTCGCGCTCGCAGCTTAGCTTTATCTTCCTTCACCTTTTGCACGATTTCACTTTTCTTAACGCGTTTAATATTAAAATTGTCCACCACGGCGACCCCCTCCGGTATCGTCTTTCTTTTTCACAATCATAATATAGCGCTTACATTTTAACTATGAGGATCTTGTCGAAAAAAAAGCTAAATATTGCGTTCATTCGATTGATCAAGAAATCGAGTGAGCAATATTTAGCATTAATCGTTGGTTTTTTCTAAGTCGATCATAACAATCCCGAATAGCGGAACTTCGAACTCAAGTGTATGATATCCCTTTATTTTCAGTTGTTCTACGCTTCTCGAAGGTCGATTAATTGCATTCCAATACGCAATATCTTCGAAAGACAACTTTTTGCATTTTCTTAAATCAGCAAGGTCTAATCGCTGATCTATTTGCTCAGTAGTTAATCGTTGCTTGATCAATCGGTATGTCCCTTCAAGGTTTGTAAGCTCCATCTTTATAAAAACATAGGGACTTTTTGCCTTATGCCAAGCTAATTCTAGTTTTTCCTTATTTTCATTGATAAACAGATGTTGCTCTTCTTCTGGATAAACCGTTAAAATGCGGTAATTATCTTGCTGTTTTGTCACGATACATGAGTTGTTTTTGAACACAATCTCATCAAACAAGCGACTCACAAACTCTGTCGCATACCAATTGTCCTTGTAACGACCATCCGGTGTAAGTAATGAAAGCTTACTTGCCAGCTCATCTGGAAAATACTCAAACAGCTTGGCTGAATCGAGTGATAATGGGGGGAAATAGTGACCTGCAATTTCGTTTTGATTCATTAGGTTTATATATTGCCAAATGCTTGCATTTGCTTGTGCTAGATCTGAATAGGCGTGTAGATAATCATCCTGATCGTAAACCAGCATTCGATCCAAAATACGATTCTGATCTTGCATGTTTGTGTTCTCACCAATGACCCGAATGTATTCTTCATCAAATAGATAATTAAGCGCAGTTTCAAGTGGAATCTTGCGCATACGGGTCCAGTCATCAATGCAATAAACGGCATTATGGCAGGTCATATCGAGCAGCATCGCATCTTCTGGCGGGATGGGAAAATGAATGACTACGTTCTTATAGTTTTTAAAGATTGAAATGGCATTCACTAACGGCAAACGTAATTCCCTGCTATTTTTCATTTCATAGAAGCAGCGGAACTCGTACATCCAATCCTGACTTGTCATATAATTTTGTTGCAGATGAAGATTTAATTCAGTCATTATCGTTTGAAACCATTCATTGTTATGAAATCCCCGCTCCTCCCAATCATCCAAATCTATAGATTGAAATTGAAGGTAGGGAAACATGCCAACAGACACGATCTGCTGCAACATTCGATCCAACTCACGAAATGAACAGAACAGCTTCCCTTCGCTTACACGTATATCCACTTTTTTAAAAATACGAGTGACCGCTACCCACTTCACCCTAAGGCGTTGACGTACTTCGAGCAAACGGCTATCCATAAGTTCGCCTTTTACTTTAAGAACATGATTGACCTTTGAGTACTGGCCGATCGTTTTATGCAAATCCAATTGCACCTCGATGCGATCGGGGGCAATAGACGTGCCAGCCGGCAATTCACCTAACGGCACATACGGCGATAGTAGAGCTAATACATCTTGGGACAGCTCCGCATCGGCACGATTCTGCACCGCTCTTATTTGACGCTGTTCACGAAATTCAGCAGGTGAAAGCTCATACCTTATTTTAAATGCCTCGTTAAATGATCGTACATTGGGGAAGCCGTTGACTAAAGCAATCGTGACAATCTTATCGTTCGTATTTTCCAGCATACGTAAGCTATGAAACAATCGCACTTCTTTGATATAATTTCCGATTGAAATCCCTAGCTGATTTTTAAAGGAATGCGCCAAGTAGTATTTGCTACTATAAGACTGTTCAGCAATCTCATCCAGGCTGAGTTTGTCCGCATAATTAACATTGATAAATGATACAATTTCTTTTACCTTATCCGAAGCTGTATGCACTTGCTTCTTTTCATCTTCTGGCCCAAGATAACGGTACAGCAATCCGATTAAACGTTTCGAATACCCTTCGATGATATAATCAGAACCGGCTCCCGGATATATCCTTTCGACGTACAAGTACGCCATACAATTCTTCACAAGCTCATATCCATCTTTTTTGTACACCATCGACAGTGGAATGTTAAGCTTAAATGCCGGAAACTCTTCTTGATACTCATTGGTTAGAAACTTTACCGAGAGCGTCGCATTCTCTTCACTGCCAATTACACGAACAATATCACCTTTATTAAAAACGAAAATATCGCCTGTCCGAATCAAAATATCCGAACCGTTTCGCATTATTTCTAGATAACCAGAAAGAACAAACCATGCCGTTAACTCCGTCATAAGTAGAAAATCCACTTCCTCAATCGTTTCGATTGCGGCCAGTACGATTTGATCTGATCCATTGTTCTTTTTATTCAAAATCAACAATCTCCTCTTCCAACATGAAAAAATATGTTACTGTTACTGAGTACCTGACGATTTGCTCATAATTATTGATTATAAACGATTGCTCTCTGAAATCTAAAAAAATAGGACGGTGCATCATATGGTATTTGCATTTTTGTTTATATTCGCTATGTACGCGGCAAGTAACTATTACATCGCGAGAAAGATTTTTAAATGGTTACAACATGTATTTCCAAATATTAATGGGATTATATACGGAGTCATCTACGGCTTGTGTGCGGTAACAATCATTATTAATCTACTATTGTCCTCTTCAGCTATGACGAACGATTCAAGTATTGTTAATTTTATTGGTCAATCCGGGGACTATTGGATGGGGATCTATTTCTATTTGTTCTTGCTGTTACTCCTTTCCGATGTAGTCTTACTTATTAGTAAATGGATCAAAATCATCCCCTCCCCTGCGCCAAAACGTGTTGTTTTTCATACAAGGTCAGTAGTATTAATGCTAGTCATAGGGTTGGTGTCCTATGGCATTTATAACGCCAATCAGATAAAAGAAGTATCGTATCCCATCCAAATACACAAAAGCACCTCATTAGAGCATTTAAATATTGTTCTAATCAGTGACTTACACTTAGGCTACATAAATGATGTCAAATTTCTTGCAGAGGTTGTTGATCGCATTAATGATATGCAGCCGGATATTGTGTTGATGTCAGGAGATATATTTAATGGAAACTACTATGCCCTCTCTAATCCTTCCAAAGGAATAGAGTTATTAAATACTATTCAGTCCACCTATGGGGTTTATGCTTGTTTAGGTAACCATGATGCAGGACGATCCTACGATGAAATTGTGAACTTTATAGACAAGAGTAACATTAAACTTCTAAATGATGAGCATGTCGTTATTGATAATCAATTCGTTGTAGTTGGCAGGAGAGATTCATCCCCGATTGGTGATCAAGGAAACGCTAGAGCAGTTACTTCTGAAGTGATGAGTAACATTGATACCACTATGCCCGTTATCGTAATGGATCATCAACCCACGAATATGATTGAATACGGAGATGACGTCGATTTGATACTTAGTGGACATACGCATCAAGGACAAGTATTCCCTGCAAATCTAATCACCAATGCTATGTTCACAGTAGATTACGGACACTATCAGAAGAATCCAAACAGCCCTCACGTCATCGTTACATCTGGTGTTGGGACTTGGGGACCGCCATTACGCATTGGTACGAACAGTGAGATAGCACAAATTAAAGTTGATTTTAAATAATATGATTTTAAAAAAAGCGGACAGCCTTTGAACGAGAATTATCGTCATAGACTGCCGCTTTTTATAGTTTTACCTAAGGTTGGTGCGGGGAATATCCGTTATCTTGAAATTTGTATCTCTATATCATACAGCGGTTTTTACCCATGTCCTCCATGTAGCGCAGTCTAGCACTTATAAATACTTTCTTTTATACATCAAGGTAATTTGCCCTGCTATGTATTCTGCGCTATATTGGCTGCCATCCTTAATCCACCACATAATAATCCCCAGTAGTGATGCTGCAATAATATCAAGGGAGACAACCTCCTTAGTGGAATCTATGTTTCTCACGTTTCTTCGTTTCTCAACAGTATTTTTTAACAGGTTGGTCAAATGTTCTTTGAAGCCTTTGTGCTCAATTAATACAGCAAACACTTTTCGGTATTCATAAAAGTAATTTAAAAATGTGACCAGCTGCTCCTGTTCGTTGTTGCTCTTCATTTGTAATAGCGGTTCAACCTTCATGGACAGCTCGTCAAAGATTTCATGTACAATCTGGCGCAATAAGTCGTTAATATCCTCATAATGCAAATAAAACGTTGCACGATTCAGCTCAGCACGGTTGGCGATTTTTTGGACAGTCAATTGAGAAATCTCCACATTC
Organism: Paenibacillus sp. VTT E-133280; assembly: GCF_002264385.1. NCBI lineage: Bacteria > Bacillati > Bacillota > Bacilli > Caryophanales > Paenibacillaceae > Paenibacillus > Paenibacillus sp. VTT E-133280. The sequence continues at coordinate 95,238 of NZ_NFUX01000013.1, read as the reverse complement.
TCGGCCAATAATGAAAAAACAGCATTTTTCAGCATCTTTTTTGAGCGAATGGCTCGTGGGTCAACTCTTTTATGTTCGGACATTTCATCCCTCTATTATCGTTTATATAGTATTTCATCAACTAATTTACCCATTCTGTCGATTAGTCGACATTTTCAATAAAATTGCAAATAGGAATACCGTTTAAATGCTGATATGATTTATTTTATCGACACTATGTCGAAAAAGCAATGAAGAGAGGCCTGCACCATGCAAGAAGATATTAAGAAAATAAATAAAGGAATCCTATTAACCATCCTAATTTTTGGTTGTTTCTTATCTACACTCAATCAGACGCTTTTAAATGTCGCCTTAAGTAGTCTGATGGATGTATTTGATGTCACGGCAACAACTGTACAATGGATTTCAACGGGTTTTATGCTGGTCAACGGGATATTGATTCCGATTACAGCCTATTTAATGAAACGTTTTACAACACGTCAATTATTTCTAAGTGCCATGTCATTTTTATTACTTGGCTCAATCATTTGTGCAGCAGCGCCGAGCTTTAGTCTACTCTTAGTCGGACGGATGATCCAAGCTGCTGGTGCAGGCATTATAATGCCGCTCATGATGAGCGTTGTACTCGCGATCTTCCCTATTGAGAAACGTGGCAGTGCTATGGGACTGCTTGGACTCGCAATGATATTTGCTCCTGCCATTGGACCGACGCTCGCGGGATTTGTTGTCGAATATCACTCTTGGCGCTGGTTATTTATCGGCCTTATCCCACTTGTCATCCTTGTTATAGCGTTGGCGTTCAAATATTTAGTGAATGTATCTGAGACCTCTAAGTCGAAACTGGATGTAGTAAGTGTTCTTTTATCGACCGTCGGATTTGGTTTGATTTTATACGGCTTCAGTAGTGCAGGCAGTAAAGGCTGGGACGACGTAATAGTGATCCTGACATTAGGCATTGGAATCGCTGTAACGGCCGTATTTTGTATTCGACAAATCAAGTCAGATGATCCGCTGCTAAACCTGTCTGTCTTCAAAAATAAAGTATTTACGCTGACATCTCTTATTAATGTATTAATCACCATGATGATGTACGCAGATATGATTCTATTGCCTATTTACCTGCAAAATGGCCGTGGTTTTACAGCATTTGATGCAGGACTACTCTTGTTGCCGGGGGCGCTCGTAAATGCGTTCATGTCGCCCGTCACCGGTAAATTATACGACCGTTTCGGTGCCAAACCGCTGTTCATCATTGGTCTGCTATTTATTATTCCATCTATGTGGGCGGTAACTGATCTATCTGAATCGACCACGTATATGTATCTAATGATTCGTACCATTGGCTTGCGAATTGGATTAAGCTTTATTACGATGCCACTCAATACAGCCGGACTAAATGCGTTGCCAAAACAACTAGGAACGCATGGCACAGCAGTGAACAATACCGTTCGCCAAATTGCCGGAGCCATCGGAACTGCTGTCGTAATTACGATTTACACTGTGCAGGCTACAAGTCATGCGGCCACAGTGATGCAGAGCAATCCCTCTACTACTCCTGAGATCCTTAAATCCCTTGCATCCATTCTTGGGGCAAGTGACGCCTATTACTTTATGATGATTTTATCCGTCACCGCGTTTGTTATAACCTTATTTATGCCTATGAAAAGCAAGATCACGATTGAAAAGAAAGCAAACCTAGTTAACAAGGAATAACCTTGGTTGTAACTAGCAATTGCAGTATATGAAGAAAAGCCATTCCGTATAGGAATGGCTTTTTGTGTGAATCCCTCACTCAAGCTTAATTACTTTTCCCTTTTTTGCTTCTAATCGAATACAAGATGAATAATAAAATAAACCATAACGGAGTACACAATAAAGCCGGGCGTGTTTCTCCAGCGAACAGCATGATGATCAGTATTCCAGCGAACAAGGTTAAGACAATATAATTAATAGCCGGTGTGAACGGTGCTTTGAATTTGGATTTCGCCTGTAAGTCTGGCCGGGTTTTCTTATACTTAATATGGCAGATAAGAACAATGCCCCACACCCATATAAAACAAATGGCGCTAATCGTTGTCACGATTCCAAAAGCCTGCTCCGGAATAAGTTTACTCAAAAGAGCACCCACAGATATAACAATTGTAGAAATGAATAACGAGTTACCTGGGACATGGTTTTTATTCAGTTTGCCCAAATGAGGTGACGCCTGGTTATTTCTACTCAAATTATAGAGAATTCGGCTTGTCGAGAACATTCCACTATTACAAGCAGAAGCGGCTGAAGTTAATACGACAAAATTAATAATCCCTGCGGCAATTGGAATCCCTACTAAAGTAAAGGTTTTTACAAAAGGACTCTCTGCCGGGCTGAGCTCTGTCCAAGGGTTAATGCATAACAGGACGAAAAGCGCACCGACATAGAAAAATAGAATCCGTAAAGGAATTTTATTAATCGCAGATGGGATATTTTTCTCCGGATCCGCTGTTTCCGCTGCCGACACCCCGACCAATTCTACACCCACGTAAGCAAATACAACCATTTGAAAAGAAAATAAGAAGCCTGATATGCCGTTCGGAAAAAAGCCCCCATACTCCCATAGGTTTCGTATCGTCACCGATCCTGCATCCGTCTTAAATCCAATGATCAGTAAAATGACCCCAAGACCAATCAAGGCGAGAATCGTAATTACCTTAATTAAAGCAAACCAAAATTCGAGTTCCCCAAAGCTCTTTACAGTTAATAGATTAAGTCCTAATAACACGACTAGACAGGCGATGGCAGGAACCCACTGCGGGATATCAAACCAGTACTGTACATATACGCCAACAGCAATGACATCAGCCATAGCCGTCATAATCCAGCAAAACCAATAGGTCCAACCGGTAATGAATGCGACCCGTGATCCAAGGTAGTCTTCAGCAATATCCGTAAACGATTGATAGCCCGCTTTAGATAATAGGAGTTCTCCCAGTGCTCTCATCACAAAAAACACAGCAATACCCACGATTAAATACGTGATCATAATGGATGGGCCTGCCTTCTCTATCGCCTTACCTGATCCCAAAAATAATCCTGTACCAATGGTGCCGCCAATAGCAATAAGTTGAACATGCCGATTAGCCAGCTCTCTCTTTAATTCTGGTTGTGCCATACCTAGTTCCCCCTTGTGAGTACAATAAATTAGAATAAAAAAAGAGAGATTGGATGTCATCCAATCTCCCAGATCGTAAGAATATCAAATAATATTTGCCCTGCTGATAGCGATCAGCATGACAAATACATATTCAGTACTCTTCTGTCCTTTTGCCTGAGATTGTGAACCCTTCGGCGCCGCGGAATTTCCGCAGTCTCTCCAGAAGCTGCTCCAGCTAAAGTGTAATCCTTAGCCATCATAGCTCGTGAATTATGAAGTTGATAAAGCGGTAACGCAGTAAAGCTGTTCTGATATTCTAACATATTACTTGTGATGTGAGTGTTAATCAGTGATAAAAGTCTCAAGAATTTAAAGTTAGCCTCATGAACATACTACTTTTTGAAAAGCAAAAAACTAAAGGAGTATGCTAATGAAAGCCGCTGTAGTAAAGAAATTCAAAGAAAAGTTAGAGCTACAAGACGTACCTAAACCAAAACCCGGACACAAAGAAATCCTTGTCCACATTCAGGCCTGCGGAGTGTGTCATACTGATTTGCATGCTGCTCATGGCGATTGGCCCGTCAAACCGAAACTCCCTCTTATTCCCGGACATGAAGGCGTTGGGATTATTGAAGAAATAGGTGAAGGAGTTACACACTTAAAGGTAGGAGACCGTGTAGGAATTCCATGGCTGTACTCAGCCTGCGGTCATTGTGAATATTGTCTTACTGGAAGAGAGACTCTTTGTCTGGATCAGCAAAATTCCGGATATTCCGTAGATGGCGGATATGCAGAATATTGTGTGGCAGCTGCCGATTATGTAGTTAAGGTTCCTGATAATCTAAGCTTTATCGAAGCGGCACCTTTATTTTGCGCAGGCGTTACTACCTATAAAGCTTTGAAAGTATCGTGTGTAAAGCCAGGTGAGTGGGTAGCCATTTTCGGTGTCGGAGGATTAGGGCATCTTGGTGTACAATATGCAAAAGTAATGGGAATGAACGTAGTGGCCATCGACACGTCGGATGAAAAGATGGAGCTTGCCAAACAACTTGGCGCAGACAAAACCGTAAACGCATTAAAAGAAGATGCGGCAGACTGGATTCAAAAAGAAATCGGCGGAGTACACGGTGTCGTTTGTACAGCGGTTGCGAAAAAAGCATTCGACCAAGCCTACCGTGCCATTCGCCGCGGCGGTACCTGCGTCATGGTTGGGCTGCCTCCTGAATCCATGGATGTTCCCATTTTTGATACCGTATTAAATGGAACAAAGGTAGTTGGTTCGATTGTCGGCACTCGCAAAGATTTGCAAGAAGCATTACAATTCGCTGCAGAAGGGAAAATCAAAACCATTATTGAGACACGTAAACTAGAAGATATTAATGAGATCTACGATCTTATGTTAGAAGGCAAAATCAATGGCCGAATCGTCCTTGATATGACGAAATGACCCTAAAGAAACACGCTCGAAAAGTGCTACTTTTCGGGCTTTTTTATGACTAATAATTTTGCACAGTCGCACCAAACGTATTAGACTGTAATTTTAAAGCATAGAAGCTTGAGTCAATGACTACAGAGTGATTGATCTAACCATACGATCACACTAAGAAAGAGAGAAATATGTACACGATCAATAGATTTTCTCAGCTTTGCAAAATGAGTGCACGTATGTTGCGACACTATGATAAAGAAGAACTTTTGAAACCAGCGCATGTAGAGGCTACAAACGGCTATAGATATTATGAAAAAAGCCAACTAGAAACAGCGTTACTTATTAAGAGACTGAAAGAATATCGATTCTCCCTACCCGAGATTAGAACTATCCTTCAGACATCAGATAGAGAACTGCTGACTGAATGGATGCATTCAAAAATACTTGAGTTATCCAGTGAGATGAATCGAAATAGACAAATCATTGCAGAAATGCAAGAGATGATTGAAATCAAAATGGATTTGATTCAAGGCGAACGAAGATCTTTTGATATATCGCTCGGAATGAGAAACGAGAAAGAGGTCCTAAGTCAAAGATTGCAAATTAACATTGCTGACATGGACAAGTATGTTGATTCCTTATATGAACAAGCGGAAAAAAGTAATATTAAGTTGCTTGGTGTTCCGTCTGTCTTTTTTCTTGATGAGGCGTTTACCCCTGACCAAAGCGATATTGAATTGATGATCCCAATCCTTCATAAGAATGACGGCGATGCATCGAGGAAATGGCAAATAAAAAAACTTCCGCCAACTTTGGTTGCTACTACCTTGTATATTGGGAGTTATGACTATATCGGTTACGCTCATATGGCACTTGAAGAATGGATAGATGGCGGCGGCTATAAAAAGGATGGTCCACCTTATGAAACCTACTTAAAAGGTCCAGAATGTGACTGTCCTGAAGAAGAGTACGTGACGCAGATCTGTTTTCCTGTGATCAAAAAAAGCCAGGCAATAGATGCTTGACCTTGACACTATGTCAACGCTTATTCTACTTCCAGAGAACGAATCAGAACATAAGGAGATTTCATAATGAATAAGTTAGTTGTATTGTGCTCAGGGGTTATATTATCGGCTGTTTTCTTAATGGGATGTAATAAAATTAAAGCAGAAGAAGGTCGGCAAGCAGGCAAATACACAATGCCTGATGAAAGCAGCAAACATGAAGGTACATGGTTGCAGTGGCCCCATAACTTCACTTACGGTAAAGATTATAGGGACAAGGTTGAGCCTATTTGGATAGAAATGACTGATGCCTTAAGCGATGGGGAAAATGTTCATATTATTGCATTTGATAAATACGAAAAGAACTATATTTATGATCTTCTGTATGACGAAGGTATAGATATGGATAAAATCGACTTCTACATTGTTCCTACTGACGACGTATGGGCAAGAGATACTGCACCGATTTTTGTATACGACAAAGACAACAATATTAAACTCATGGACTGGGGATTTAATGGATGGGGTAAGAAAACGCCATATAAAAATGATGCATTAATCTCGAAGAGACTTAGTAAACAGCTTGGCACGGAACCCATTGATCTAAATGATGTTGTCCTTGAGGGTGGAGCATTTGAACTGGATGGTAATGGTACATTTTTATCGACACGTAGTGCGGTTACTAATAACAATAGAAACCCCAAATTAGCAGAAGCTGATATTGAGGAATATATAACCGAGTATCTTGGGGCTACTAATTTTATTTGGTTAGATGGTGTGCCAGATCTCGATATTACGGATTTTCATATTGATGGTTTTGTTAAAATTCATAATAAATCTACAATAATCACAATGAAAAAGAATGACTTAGCAGAATGGGGTATCACTAATAAGGATATCCAAACCTTAATGAGCGCTAAAAATGCCTTCGACAAGCCTTATCAGTATGTGTATCTACCAATTAGTAAAAACAATGTAGTGCTAGATAATGGTGAAAACTTGGGGTACAAGGGTTCATATATTAATTACTACATTGGGAATACAGTTGTATTAGTCCCGAATTACAATGATCCTAATGACAAGGCAGCAAACGATATTATCCAAAAACTATACCCTGACCGCAAAGTTATTGGAATTGATGTAAGGGAGCTCTATAAAGAAGGCGGTATGATTCATTGTGTCACACAACAGCAGCCCGTCCGTTTAAAGTGATTGCTTGTTGCAGTGACCTTTACGACTTGAAAACTAATGGACTCTCGGTATCCTTTAAAAGGCCCGGCTTAGCTCCTCAAATGAGCTGGGCTTCCTGGGACAAGCCGCTCTCTTTCCGAAGAGCACGGTTTCGATTAACAGTGAAAAGTATGCTGCCATAATATTTATTATAAGCCACAAAATTTGAGGTGATCGGAATGTTAGAGCGTTCTATGGAGAATGTAATGGAATCCGTGAAGGGAAGGAGTGATGTGTAAAATAAAAATGAAAAAAGGATGATGACAATGAATAAATACCAAGCTATAAATAGCGATGGATTTGAACTGAATTATTGTGTAAAAGGAACTGGAAAACCTATTTTGGTGATAGGCAGCAATGTTTATTATCCTCAATTATTCTCAGAAGATTTATATGATACATTTCAATTTATTTTCCTTGATCATAGAGGATTTGTGAAGCCGCCCCGAACTCTGCAACCGGAAGATTATAGATTGGAGAAAGTATTAGATGATATAGAGACGGCAAGGCAAGATCTTAACTTAATAAATTTCATCTTATTAGGGGCATTCAGGACATGCTTTCATGGCTTTGGAATATGCTAAAAAATATCCCTATCATGTCCAAAAAGTTGCCTTATTGAATTCAGCACCTACAAATAGCGGGGAAAGACAGCGTCAAAGTTTTGCATTTTTTAATGAGACAGCAAGTCCGGAGAGAAAAAGACAGTTCGAGATGGATATTGCTTTGTTAGAAAGCGACATTCAGAAAGATCCTGAACGGCGATTCGTTCACATGTGTATTCGGATGGGAGCCCAAAGCTTTTATGATTATACATTTGACGCAGCTTACATGTGGGAAGATGTATATACGAATATGCCAATTATCGATTATCTGTGGGGAGAAGCATTCGCAGAATTGAATCTTATACAATCAATCAACAACTTCAACAAACCAGTATTTATCGGTTTAGGCAGGTATGATTATTTGGTAGCGCCTGTTTCACTTTGGAATTCTGTTAATGAAACCTATAAGCACGTCAAAAAAGTGATCTTTGAGCATAGTGGTCACAACCCAATGTTTGAAGAACCTCGAATCTTTGACAAAGAGCTAAGCAAGTGGATCCTTGAGGACAATTGAGGCTTTCCTTTGTATAACGAAAAACACTAAGTTGATTCTTAGTGTTTTTTATTTCTTACTCTTTTCAGTTAAACCATACCTAAGTCGAACAGAGGATTTGGGGATGACCCTTTATTAATCTAGATTTGTTCAGTTGTCATCTTCGTTAACGCCTATATTTCGCTCGCATAAGAGCGTTATTTTTTCTTCACCGGTATCCAGATTTCTCCCGAAACATTCCCATGCCGTGCCATTCCATAATACATTTCGAAACTAGGGCCCTCAACCTGTTCGTATTCAGATGTCGGAAACCACTCAGAATAGATTCGTTGCCATAGTTTTTGCATATCACATTGCGGCTCCGGGAAAATCGCCCACGTTAATGTTGGGACAGAAAGTTTTGTAAATCTCTCCGGAATTTCAAGACCCTTAGGTAAATGATAACAGACCATGTATTTGAAAGATTCTTTAGTGTGATCGTAAAGGGCAGCGTGTAACATGGTGTCACCAAAACGTCCCAGTAAGTCGTTCATAAGATCAACGCTGCCATCATCATCACATTTTATACGGAATTGAGGAACTTCAGAGAACGCTGTTTTCTGGTCTGCATTTATAAATCCATATACTCCAAACATCTCAAAAGAACCTCTTTGCTCAATACGGTAATTCATTTCGACATCCCCTTTTATTGAAATATGAAAGGACATTCGAGGATAGGCTTTTAGAGAAACGCCTGTATCGCGCGCAGATGTCGGCATAATACCATGAAGATTCTTAAAGGCCCGTGCAAACGCCTCCGGCGAATCATATCCATATTTCATAGCTACATCAATAACCTTTGAGTCTGTTGTCTGCAGTTCGAATGCCGCCAATGTCAATCGTCGACGTCGAATGTACTCCGACAACGATACGCCAGTAATAAATGGAAACATTCTTTGAAAATGATAGGTAGAGCAACAGGCTCTCTGTGCTATTTCATCAAATGAAATAGTGTCCGCTAGATTTGTTTCGATATATTCCATGGCACTATTCATCCTGTCCAACCAATCCATCGTATTCCCTCCCTTCAAGGTAATTTTATCGGAAATAAAAAATGAATACCTTGCAATTTCTGCACGAAAAAGTCAGCAAAAAACTTGCCCTTATTTATGATACGGTTCTCCGTATCATAAATAGGGCGAAAATTTTAGAAAGTACAATCGTCGAAATTCCGCAAAAGGCGCTGCTTCAACCCTTCTTCGTTTGTTGTTAGCTCCTGCATGATTGGAATGCTCATATCGGTATTGATATTGTATTTAAGACCCCAGTGCATAATGGCAAATACGACTGGAAACAGATCAAGTGCCTTTTGCGTTGGGCGAAACATCGTTTGTGCGCGGTTTGATTTGCCTTCTGTTTTGATGAGCAGGCCTGCTTCAATGAGCGATTGGAGCCGCGCACTCAAAATATTGGTAGAGATGCGCTCTGTTGAAGCAAGAAACTCGCGGTAATACCGCTTGTTATGGATTAGGACGTCACGAAGGATGATCAGGCTCCACGGGTCTCCCCATATATCGAGCGCATAGACGATGGGACAAACGGTTGAAGTTCGCTTTTTCATGAGCACAATTATACTATTTGTACTTGCATTTTACAAGTACGTATTCTATACTCTGTTTGCAACTCAACAAATGAGCGAAGGAGATCACTCACATGAATCATAGTTACAGGACTTCTTTCATGGTAGATCAGAGCCCTGAGGAGGTATACGGCGCCATTAATAATGTCCGCGGATGGTGGTCAGAAGAAATTGAAGGCAAGACCGACGAGCTCGGTCAATTTAAGCATCACTACCAGGATATCCACCGTTGCACCCTCCAGATCACTGAACTCGTTCCAGGTAAAAAGGTGGTTTGGCACATCGTAGACAACTATTTCAACTTCATAGAGGACAATAGCGAATGGAAAGATACTGACGTAATCTTTGAAATCGTCAAGAAGGGCGACAAAACGGAGGTTAACTTTACGCACGTAGGGCTCGTCCCAGCGTACGAATGCTACACCGTCTGCTCGGACGCCTGGGGCTTAAACATCAATGGCAGCCTGCGAAGCTTGATTAGCGAGGGTATAGGCCAGCCTCAATCAAACGATCAAATCGTCGAAAAACACGGCCTGGAAAATGCATAGAAATATTCTTCTTTAGACAGAAAATAAAAACTCACCCTTTATAAACTGTACCCTATCGAGTAGACACTTTTAAAAAGTCTCTCGGTAGGGTATTTTTGTTTATAACGAAGAAGATAGGGAAGAGGAATGATATGAGCAAGAAAATATTTACAGATAAAGAGATCAAGCAGTTATCTAATAATCCGTATGTGAGGTCCGTATCTTCAAAGGCAATTACATATACAGATGCGTTTAAGCAATTGTTTATCTCAGAGAATAATAAGGGGAAGCCACGCCTCAGGAAGACCCCTTAAACGGGAGCTAACGCTCGAAGAGAAGAATGCCAAACTGGAGGCTCAGAATGCCTTGCTACGAGCGGAGAATGAACTGTTAAAAAAGATTCGTTTCATGGAAAGGAGGCAGAACAAAGGATAGCACTTTCATCTAGCCAGAAATTTGTCTTTATTCATACCACCATCGAGAAAATCACTTATTTATTTTACGGATCGGGTAAAAAAGCCTATTTATCCACAATCAAAGATAGTTCAACCAATGAGATCCTGGCATATCATGTTTCAGATCGAATCACAATGGATCTTGCGACAGATACTCTCTTGAAACTTAAGAAAAACCGAAGGTTTAAGAGAGCTGACGGTGCCTTCATTCACTCTGATCAGGGATCTCATTATACACATCCGGATTTTCAAAAAATGCTTAAGAAAATGAAATTAAAACAATCCATGTCCAGGCGGGTAAACTGCTGGGATAATGCCCCACAAGAATCTTTTTTTGGTCATTTTAAAGATCAAGCTTCCATTAAGCCTTGTTTGACTTTGATTGAGTTGAAACAGGAGATTAAGGATTACATGACCTACTATAACCACTACTTCTTAAATCTGCTTAGACTTTTTTTAAATGTCCTTTACATAGGGTACAGTTTATTAGAGAGTGAGTTTTTATTTTGATTCCATGCATGTGGCACGGACGAGTTGTTTATCCGCTGCATCCCTATCTTCCACCGACCCCCGCTTTATAAGCGCGATGTCGCCCATCTTTTCAATGACGTAAAAATGCAAAAAAAATTCATCGTATCTATTAACCCTTAGTGCTCTCGTACTCCACTGCCCCAATTACAAGCAACTTTCAGTATCTCCAAGACTTTCAGGCCAGAATTACGCCTTACTTATGATAAGGTTCACCATATCGCCACAAAAGCAAAAGAACTCTTCATGAGAAATAGCATGAAGAGTTCTTCCCATAGAATTGAACAAGAGTTAGGCTTTGCATGATTAGCAGATGCACACCTTACTTGCGTCAAATTTATACAAATGGATGTGGAATATACAGTTCTTCTAAACGGGTAATTTCTTCAGAAGTCAATTTAATCGACAACGCCAAAACCGCATCTTCCAGATGGCTGATTTTGGTCGAACCCATAATCGGCGCTGTGACCTCTTCCTTTTGCAGCAACCATGCAAGTGCAATTTGTGCGCGCGAAATTCCCCGGTTAGCGGCAATTTCCACAACTCTTTCCGCGACTTTGCGATCAGCCTCTTCCGTTTTATTAAACAAAGCCTTTGCTACCTGGTCCTTCTCTGATCGCGCGGTCTGCTCATTCCAATCCCGAGTTAACCGGCCTGCAGCCAAAGGCAGGTAAGGAGTGACGCCAACTCCCTCGTCTCTGCAAAGGGGGAGCATTTCTCGTTCTTCTTCCCGATAGAGCAGGTTTAATCTATTCTCCATGGAAACGAACCGTTTCCAGCCGTTGCGCTCTGCGACATGCTGAGCTTTCGCAAACTGCCATGCCAGCATGGAGGATGCTCCGATGTATCTGACCTTGCCCGCCTTAACTAAATCGTGAAGAGCCTCCATGGTCTCCTCAATTGGCGTATTAGGGTCCCACCGATGGATCTGGTACAAATCGACATAGTCTGTTCCGAGTCGTCTTAGACTGTTATCAATTTCGGTCATGATAGCTTTACGGGAAAGTCCCACAGCATTCGGACCTTTGCGCATCGGAACAAATACCTTTGTTGCTATGACGACTTCGTCACGTTGAGCAAAGTCCTTTAGAGCACGCCCGAGAATTTCTTCGCTTGTTCCGTCGGAATACATGTTGGCGGTGCTGAAAAAGTTGATGCCCGATTCGAGTGCCTTCTTAATGATCGGTCTGCTTTGCTCCTCATCCAGAGACCATGGGGTATTGCCGCGTTCAGGTACTCCGAAGCTCATGGTTCCAAGACTTAACCTTGAGACCTCTAACCCGCTGCGTCCAAGTTTTACATATTCCAATTGATTGCACACTCCTTAAGGATATTGGGAAGGCATTCAAGCCTTCAGGTTATCTACACATATCTCCGTGAGCCAGTGCCACTCGAGACTACGTCACCACGGGAGTTGGCGTCTTTCGTTTGAGAATGTGCCCGTCGGACCGTCCTCGTTGAGGAGTGCAAGGCGCACGGGATGTCGCGCGGCTTGCTCGACGGTGCCCGTGCCCTCAAAGTTGTTGAGATCCGTCGCGGTGAAGCCCGGGCATACCGCATTGACCTTAATGCCTGTCGACTCGAGTTCAATGGCAAAGGCGAGCGTAATCGCATTGAGAGCCGTCTTCGAAGGGCTGTAAACGGCGCCGAACATCTCGCGATGTGAATTAGTCGGATTCGCGTTCAACGTCAGCGAGCCCGAACCGCTTGATACGTTGACGATACGCGCTGTCGGCGCTTCACGAAGGAGCGGCAGCATCGCTTGCGTGACGGCGATGACGCCGAACACGTTCGTCTCGAACACTGCTCGCACCTCTTCTAGAGAGGCTACGCTTGGGCGCCCCGACTTCCCGACCTCCTCAAGAGGCCTGCCCAGCTGACCTTGGTGCGATATGCCCGCATTGTTCACGAGCACATCGAGACGACCGAGCTCACTCCGGATGCGCTCTGCCGCGGCGGAGATAGAATCCTGCTTTGTAACGTCGAGTTGGAGGCCATGGGCATCCGCTCCGATACTCTTCGCGGCCGTCTCCCCTTTCTCGAGATTGCGGGAGCCGACGAGCACAGTGAAGCCGTGAGCCGTGAGATCTTTGGCGATTTGAAGACCAATTCCTTTATTGGCTCCGGTGACCAAGGCCACGGGTTTATCCTGCATAAGAAACCACTCCTTTAGTGGGGATTTACTGTTCGATACAGGTTAATACATCAACTTGGTACTCGACAGTTTCCTCCGAGGTTGACACATCAACTTAAATATAGGCTAACACCTTGTGGTTGATGTGTCAACCATGATATTATACTTGCATGGATATCAACAAAGTAAACGAAGATGAAATGCAAATATGGAATATGTGGAAAGGCTCCTTTAAACGAATCTTCGGTCGCGTTGTTAAGGAGCTTTCTGAACGTACAGGACTATCAGAAGGAGACTTTGGAATACTAGATCGGTTAATCCAATTCGGAGATGGCAAGCTTCGCCAACAGGAACTAGCCGACTCGATGAACTGGGATAAGAGCAGATTATCCCATCATTTGACGCGGATGGAAAAACGGGGCCTTGTTAAAAGGGGGCCATTAGACGCAGATCGTGGTGTCCAGGTCATCATTACTTCTGCAGGAAAAGCAGCTTTGGATGAGGCCCTGCCCATCGTCTCAATGGCAATACGCAAGTATTTTCTGGATCAATTAACCGATCAAGACATTGAATCGATTACGAAGCTTGCGGAAAGAACAAAAAGCGACCCTAGCCTCTAGTAAAGCCTCGTTAACTTGATCGCTTCTCTGGGCACTGTCCATGCTGTATATTCGAAAACGACAAGGGACTGAACCGGTCTTTCCCTTTATCTGTACCTCCAAGAAACACGCAGCAGCCCGTTTAATTCGGCTTTTCCGCCAGTCGTGGGTAGCTCACCCCCTTTTCGCCTCATTTATGATAAGGTTCACCTTACACGCTATAACGGCTAAATTTTTTAGGAAAAGAAAAAGACCCGATTAGTTTATACCAACTAATAACGGGCCCATTCTATAAATGACTTTAAGACACAGCTTGGTCACGATACATTTTATACAATTTATTGATGTTTTCTGCACTGATGTCAATGTTGTTTTCATATGCGTATTTAACCGCATATCCTAGTGCCAATGTAGTTGTTCCTGCAACAGTAGCTCCTGCAACTGACCCAGCCCCAGGAAATACCTTTACAATTTGTCTAAAAAGGCTCTTTCCTATGTTTCCGACAATAGTAGCAACGACTAACTCTTTCGCAGCTTCTTTTGTAATTGGCTTATTATATAGCACAGCCAATTTAGTGAGTAATCCTATTTGTATTCCTGTTATTGGGACAATATCAGATCCCGGTATTGGTGATGCACCTACTGCACCTGCTGACACAGAAGCACCAATGATCCAAGCATTTGCTGTAGCCGACTTCTCTTTAATGCTCTTCGCAAAGAGAATGTCTTTATTCTTTTTTTTCAGTATTTCGAGTATGCTATTTCTTAGCTTATCAATATTTTCACCAGTGCGTGACGAAATAGGTGAAACCTCATAGGTGCCTCCAGTTTCTATTCTAACCCTCTCGACTAATCTATCGATTTCATCGGCAGCATCAATCTTGTTTAAAACAATAAGAATGTTCTTATTTACACTTTGAATTTTTTCAAAAGACTTTTTCTCAACCTCAGAAAAGACAGTTCCCGCAGCGTTTAAAAAGAATAAAACGATGTCAGCTTTCTTATAATAGTTAAGTGTTACTTCTGAATTATCCGTTTTAACATCATTTAATCCAGGAGTATCGATAAACCAAATATTTTCTTTATATTTATATGGTTTAACTTCAGTAGTTTCACCTGGTTCTGCTCCCACCCCGGCAACCTCTTCCCCAACGATCCGGTTTATTGTCGAGGATTTCCCGGCATTAACATCACCTATGAGGGCAATTAGTATTTCCTTATCAAGTTGGCTATTTATCTCATCCATTGCTCTTTCATAAGCTTCATCCGCTGCTTTTTTGATATCCTCTTCATAATTCATAGCGCAATCTCCATTCACTGAATTTAGTGTAGGGCAATCGTTCTGACTACAACAATATTTTTCAACACAAATATACAAAATCCTCCTTTTGGGATTGATTTTCTATACAAAGTTTGTTTTGGCATAGAACACCGTTTTGACACAATTGTCGCTCCTGCCGCTATTTTAGGTTGAAATCGGCTTTGCACTTCCGTTCACCACCTAGCCACCTGCTCTCACGTACTTTACATTAATACTGACCTTTTCATCAAGGTACTTCTTCCAACATGTATTATCCCTGGATGGATCATTAGCCTGGTCCGTGAAGTACACGCCCAAGTTTCCATTTTCAAACGTAAAGTAATCTCTTCCCCTTTGATTTCCGAATAGAGCAACCAGCGCGTAGTTGTAGCTGGAGCTAACCGCAATTCCTGTCTTCTGCATCGGTATTCTTTTCTGGATTTCTTCTATTGTATAGGTGACCCCATTACCAGCTCTATCTGCATCGAGTGATTGGAGTAGTAGAGCAAAGAGCAGATCAGCATTGGATCGTAATGTGATCTTTCCTATGTCGAATACCTCTGATGAGAATGAGCTCCAGTCATGCTTTTTGGAAACTGCTGGGGCTACTTTGGAACGGGACACTGGAATGCCCTTCACCTTATGCTTCCCAAACATCATGAGGAACTTATCCAGCTCACGCTTATTCCCCTTCGCCTCTTTGACTGCAGGGAGCACAGAGCTTAAGAACATAGAAAAATCCGTAATGTCCTCTTGGCTTACAGGTTTCCTCTTCCACACCCAATCCGGCCTTACAATGGACATCAAATAGTTCATTGCCCGAAAATTATGCTGATCTATGATCTCCACTTTCTTTGAGCATACTAGGTGTGACAAGAATGCTATTGTGATGAAGGATTGATGTCCTGCCAGTTTCTCTTCCCAGAAAGCAAAAATGTCGTCAAGCTCCAGCTTGCCTGTTTCAGCAAACTCAGGCCAATACTTTTGTAACTTGGCAATAATGACTTTATGGGCGGGGACGTAATTTGCCTTTCCCCAATGGCCGTATTTCCACTCGAACGCTTGACGTATTTCATCATGTTTTACGTTCGTAGGGTCAGAAAAGTCTTCCTTCCATTTTAAATATGGCTCTTCTGGATATTTCGTTAACTCGTACTTAGATGTATATTCTACAAAATGTTCTGAAATGGTTTTGGCTATTGACTCAATTTCCTTCTTCGTCAATTCAGGCATTTACCATCCCTCCATATTCTCTTAGATTCAGTTTCCCACAAGCCTTTTGGAATGTCATCCGCTATGTCCTCTGAACACCCCCTACCACCCACAGCATTGCATTCGCTGCCCTCTCCCTCTTTTGACCTGCATTTAGTGTCAGTGCTGTAAGAAGTAACCGCAGCAGCTTAAAAAGAAATTTTGGACCCACTGACGCATTTCTAGGCAGAGAGTGGATTACGGTCACCCGAACAGTCAAATTGCAATAGAAATGCTTTGACCTTGGATCTCTCGCTTCATCTGGACAGCAAAAGACCCCTCTGCATGGGTCGCAGAAGGGTCAGCAGTTAAAAAATGGTGTACCGTATTCTCATCGAAGTTCATATCGATTTGGTCGATGGTTTTTGAATCCTTGATTGTAATTTGCTTGATGACCAAATGCATTAGAGTCTTTCGTTGGTCAAAGGATGACGAGTCCAGCAGCTTATCGAACTTGTTCAGAAGAGCACGGACAACTTCGTAGGAGACGGGCTCCGCATGGTCCTCTTTCATTTCCATAGCCAGCTCTGTCTTTTTGACATGTAATCGTTCCAGTTCTTCACCAATGTCATCAAGCCGCTTGGAGAACATTGTCTTATCTAATCCGTTCATTTCGTACATGTCAAAGTACTTTCGCCGCTTCCCCTCCAGCTCTGTTATCTTAACCAGAATATGCTCAAGTTCCTGCTCGAGGGGTTTGACACGCTTCGTTTTCCTTTCATTAATGTTTTTCACGATGGCTTTGAGAATTTGGGGCTTTGCCAGTACTTCTTTAAGCCGTTCGATTACATAATTCTCTGCCTCCAGCTTCCGAATGCTGTTGGCGCTGCATACCTTGCTCCCCTTGTTACGGAAGTTGCTGCAAGAGTAGTATAGACGCGTGACCTTACTGCCGTCCTTCTTACGATTCTGAGTCCGATTAGCTACCATCGGCGCTCCGCACTTTGGACAGCGGATCAGCCAAGTTAACAGGAACTCGCCATCGAAGCGCTTCAGGGAGACCACTGATTTTTTCTTGCGTAAATACTGCACTTTGCTCCATAGTTCTTCCGAAACAATAGCAGGATGAATCCCATCAAAAGTCTCCAGTATGGTGTTAAGGCCCTTACGCCTTTTCTCACTCCAGTTTTCATACCTTCCATAACGTATTCTTCCAACAAAGAATGGATTATCCAGAATCTCCTTCACACCGCTGATGGAGAAGGCTCCACCAGATCGGGTAACATAACCCTCATGGTTGAGTTCGTTCGCAATCGACTTAAATCCTCGTCCGGTAGCGAATCGTTCAAATATCTTGAGAATAATGACTTCTTCCTCAGGAACAATCTCTACTTTTGATTCCCGACTCCGAACGCCATTCACAATGTCCTCTACACTTCGATACCCTAGCGGTAGCTTACCATTGTGCTTCCCTGTCCTAGCACGTTGTTTGTGACCCATCTTAACATTGTCAACTATGGTATCACGTTCAAGCTGTCCTACAGCCCCCATGATATGCAACATGAATTTCCCGTGGGAGGTTGAGGTGTCGAACTGTTCTGTCATGGACATAAACGCGACGTTATTCTTATTCAGAATATTAACGATTTGTGAAAGATGCTCTGCATTTCTCGCCAATCTATTAAACTTCCACACCAAGACGGTATCGAATAAATTATTTTTTGCATCCTGAAGCATCTGCTGCAGCTCAAAGCGGTTATCCATGCTCTTACCACTGATACCTCTATCCACGTACTCGCGGTAGATTTCATAGTTATAGAGCTTAGAGTAGTCTGTCAGCGTTTTAAGTTGTGCATCAATGGAATAACCATGCTCAGCTTGCTCCTCCGTGCTTACACGAACGTATATAGCAACACGACGCACCTTATCCGAGGTCATTAACATAAGAGTGCACGCCCTTGTTCTAGTATGAATCGGCCTTGATTTAAACAGATTTGCTGTTGATTTTGCATTGTAATTCCTCCATGTTATTTGTAAATAGTATTTGATTTAACGATGCACTGCCATGTAAGACAGCTTTTGATATATCCCTGTTAGGGGGAAGCGTGATTTTATCAAATAAGTTCTTAAACAGCTTCTTTTGCTGTTCATGCGGAGAGGTTTGGACCATCACCCATAAATTCTTCAATGCGCTAAGAATCTTATCGCTATCTGCCAATTGTATCTGTTGATTAGCTAGTTTTTCTTCAATACCTCGCAGGGCCTCTTGCTTAGCAACCTTCTGCTCTTCGAGTTCCTTAAGCCGCGTGACTAGGACCTCCTGAGGAATATGCTCCTCTTCAAATAACTCAAAGCATCTCTGCTGCCGCTGATCAAATGCAGCCAACTCCTTAATCAGACCTCTCTTTTCATCCTCAAGAGGTTTACGGCGTAGATCCCGCTTATCGTTCACCGTCGCGATGATTTGATTCAGTAAAGGAGGTTTAGTCACAAGCTCCTGAATTTGTTGAGAGAACCAACAATCCATATCATCTGCACGAATCGCGTTTAAGCTGCATGCAACGGAGCCCTTACTCCTATAGAGTGAGCATACATAGTAGTAGTTCTTCCGAATCGTCCCGTTTTTGTTATAGCTCTTCGTGTGTGCTGCAACCATGCTGCACCCGCACTCAGGACATTTGAGCAATCCTGACAATGGAAAATGCCGTTTGATCCTCTTCGATGGCGGGTTCGATCGACTGCGTAGCTTGGCTTGGACTTGTTCCCATAATTCCAAAGTAATGATTGCTTCTTGTTCGCCCTTTATCAGTTGTACCTCAATACCTGTATGACGCTGGCTTGTACCAATGCGTATTTTTCCTATGTAGTTAGGATTATTCAGGATGCCTCTCACCCCTGCGATTCCAAAAGCCAGACCTTTCTTGGTCAAATAGCCTGCAGCATTTAGTCGTTTGGTGATTGCCTTGTACCCTAATCCATCTGCATACATGGTAAAAATAGTTCGGACTAGCTCAGCCTCAGGTTCCACAACTTCAAGCTGTTGCTGTCCAGGTTCAGGATTCTTATGCCACCGGTAACCGAGCACCATATTCCCGCTATTCCAGCACCCCTGCCGATTGCGCTCTTGCACAGCTAAACGGACATTGTCACAAATCTGTTCCCGTTCTAACTCAGCAATAGCACTCAGCACCTGTACAACAAAGCTGCCCATCGTCGTATCGGTATTAATATCTTCTGTCACGCTCTTTATTCCGACATTGCTCTTATTAAGAATTTTCACCATATGCAGCAAGTCACTATGGTTGCGTGAAAGCCGATTTAGCTTCCAGACTAAGACGTTTTGAAAACATCCCTGCTGTGCATCCACAAGTAACTGCTGCAAAAGGGGTCTGCCCTGAATCGACTTTGCTGATTTTCCTGCATCTATATATGCTTTATATAGAGTTAGATTGTGCCGTCTGCAGAATGCCTTAAGCATATCCATCTGACCATCTATGCTGTAACCATCCACCTGCTCATCTGTGGAGACCCGAATGTAGAGGGCTACTGTTGATACCATTAGGTTGACCTCCTATTCTCAGGCGACCATTTGGTAGTCTGCTGTCCCAAGAAGTTGTGAGGTCAGTTCATGGTTAGCGAGTTCTTCCATTTCCAGCAATTCAACTGGCTCCAGCCAGAGCATAACTTCTGCACGGTATGATGCCCTTTTCTCTTGCATGGAAATGTAGTTGATAACCATATCCGAGAGCAAATCAATAGCGGATTCAAATTCGTACTGTACATTAAAGCCGTCTCTCATAGCAGCTCCCCCTTTGAAGTATGTCATCGAAACAAGAGCCTACCGCCTTTTTAAGCAGACTTGTTTACTCTATTTATGATTTCTGCTGCTTTTAATGATTTCGATTGTTATTTGAAGCGCTACGATAATGAGATTAATAACCCTTGGATTCATCTGTCCCACCCTCTCAATATTCTGATGGCAAAAGCATCGTCACGTACTCCCCGCTTTCAATTATCCACACGGTAATACCATGCAGAGGCTTATAAATACCAGGATAACTATAGGTCTTTGTACGTTCCGGTTGCTCTTGAGAGTGGATGATCTTTTGAACCTTATGACTTCCCTCGTTCTCAGTAGTCAAATTAAATACTTGAAGGTAGTCCATCTGTACGTTGCTTTGGACTTGTTCATCAAGTAACGCCCATAGAAGCAGTTGCAGTTCAGGGTTGAGCTCATTATTTACGCCTCGCGTTACGTATCTCTGGGAATCAAATGTATAAGACATCTACATCAGTCCCCTTTCCTTCATGCTTGTAAATTGAATGCCTTCTCCTAGAATAAGATGGTCGAGTAGATCGATGCCAAGCAGGCAGCCGCTATCCCTCAGTCGCTCTGTTATCTCAATGTCCTCAGGACTGGGATCTGGCTGGCCTGACGGATGATTATGGCAAGCTATAATGGAAGCAGAGTTGGCAAGAATCGCAAGCTTGAACGTCTCCCTGGGATGGACAATAGAGGCATTCAGCGACCCGCAGGATACTTGATGCATAGCGGTGGGCTCATTTTTTGTATTGAGGCAAAGGATACAGAATGATTCCCGATCACAATCACCGATGAATTGGCGGAACAAGTCAACCGCATCTTGAGGTGAGCGAATCACACGATTGGGATAGAGCAGCGATGTTTTTTCACGCACCATTCGTAGAGAAATAACCTCAATACGCTTAGCTGGTTTAGGCTTAGAGTTAATCATTCGAAGTCCTCCTTAGCCAGGCATCCAGATTGCTCCGCAAACCACTGTTCCAGTTCTAGCCTTAAAGCGCCCCTGAGCGCGTATATCAGCAGAAAACACTCGTTGTCGGGCATTAGGCAGGCTCGGTACATATAAACTCCATTTGGCAGTTCTACCAGTTCTACGTACTCTGGTTCATTCTCCAATAGATTCACAACAACGTCGCCATCTGTTAGTGTGCAGGTATCTTCTGACTGGACAACCAACATGTAGTAGCCATGATCCACAAGTGAAAATTGATCTTCACCTTCATGATGTAAGGAAGCTTTTAATTCCTCAAGCTCACTTACAAGGTACGTCAGACCAACTTGAGGCAGCGTACCTTTCTTGGAGTAACTCAAAATGGATTCTTGATTTGTAATGTTAAACAAATAGCTCATCTCCCTTAGAATTTTCTCTAGTAAATACAGCATTCTAAGGAAATAATATATATTTACAGGTAACCTTTGTTCCGTTCTTCGATGCCCCCACACGTTGCCCCCCAGTTTAGGGACTCGCCCCAACTGGGGCGACGCAAAAACCTTGTTGGCTCATGGTTCCGTTGGCACCTGCCCCCGTTCCCCCCTAACCTGACGTGGGAGAGAGACATTTTTTATTGGCAGGGGGGGACATTATTTATTTTTTATGTTTAGTTATGTTTTTTTATAGGGGCAATGGGGGCTCCAATCACCGCAGTCCTTGTCCCGCTTGGAATTCCCAGCGCCCCCTCTCTTCGGCTTTCAGGGGGCAATGCCCCCGTTTTCGGGGGCGAACACATCAGGCAGGTCCCCTCCAGGTTCCGATCGGCTTGGCTCGGCCTAACTCGGGGTTGTACTTCTTCGTCATCCTTTCCCCGCAAAAGTTCAGCTTTTACGCAGAGCTTGCGGGAACGCTGACCTCCTACAGTCTTCTTGACGAGGTTGTGCCGACGCTCTTTGCCGTTTTCCTTCGAAGTCTCCGTGAGCGTGATGCCCTCTTCGGCCAACTGTTTCCACAAGGTTTGACTGGAAATTGGAAAATGAGTCCCTTGTGCCGAAAGGAATCGACTCACTGCATTGTAGAGTACATCAGGTAGAAAGTAATAGTAGTTGCTATCGTGCCAGCCTACGTGAGTTCCACTCTTGGGAATGTCCCCTTCAGAAAGCGGTTTAGCGGCTTCCGTGTAGATCGTCCGATTAGCAAGAAGTTCGCCGACAATGCTCACAAAGCGTGTCGTTGCCTTAACCTCTGCCACCTGCTCTCCCTGCTCACTCGCCGTACTGACAAATCCTTCCCAAGCCTCGTGAAGAAGCTCATTTTTACGTCCGTGTTCGATCGCTCCAACACTTTCAGCGTAGTCTAAGCCAAGTTGGAGACCAAGGTACAGCCAAGCCGCAGCCTCTACCAGCCTGCCGTGTACATGTAGTTGGGAAGCTTCATTTCTTCTTTCGTAGAAGATTTCCGTCAGCCTGTCGTCACTTTCTGACATGGCCTGTCCTAGCCATTCCAAGTAACCGACCATTGCTTGACTTAACATCTGAGCTTGCTGCTGGGCAGTAGTCAATTTATGGAGATCAACATCACCTTGTCTGAGCTCGACGGGGAACAACCTAGCAACGCTTGAGCCACGGTCGAGAACATCCTCCGCTGTCACAATTGCCATGCCGCGAGGGGGGTAACCAGGCCGCAGGCTAGTGTCCTGTCTCATGCGCCCTCGTCCAACCCTGTCACCGTAAGCCCTAAGGATTTGCTCAGCTAGTTGCGACATGCCTTTCGCTTCCTTCAGCGCACTGGCCGGATGGTAATCATCGATCAGAAGTAGTGAGTCTTTCACATCGAACCCCCGTTTTTCAACCGAATTTGCCGTATCCTTAAAGCTGGCCGGAGGACGCTCTAACAAGTCACCAAAATGGCAAAGGAACAACTTAGCAAGAGTCGTCTTACGAGTTCCCGTATAGCCGTGAAGCCACATAAGGAACTTTGGCTCCAGATGTACTGTTCTCAGCCATTCACACAGAGGGGAGAGAAACGTAAGTCCCAACAGTGGCAGCGTAACCCGATGGGGAGCGATGTCCAGTAACATTAGGCTTGCTTTCATGGCCTCTTTTCGATCACCTGATGAGGTAGGCAACCTGTAGTTTTCCAACCTCGGGTCGATCTCTACCTTAACGTCCTTTGCTCCTACAGCCCCAGCAGCATGAAGGTACCTTGGGACCCCATCCACCTCTACCCAGCCAAGATGGGCAAAAACACGCTCTGTGGTTGCCCCTGACGCTGTCGTCTGGATCGCGTGGCGGACCGTGTCCCTGACCTTGTTCCCAGGTTGAATGTTAGGCTCTGGTCCCCATTGCTCCAACCACTTCATGCTGTCGAAATCACCCGATGCAACGTGTATGGGATGTAGTCGTTTTCTATTATTCATGAGAACTCCCTCCAGTTCGTAGAATCGCTGTTGTTCTGATCCATCATCCTTGACGACGGTTTTGTTTATCCAGGCAAAAAAGTTAGCCAGTGGAATGTCATTGCGGTTGCCTTCCTTATCCGTTTGGACAACACAAAGGTTCTTACCTTCCAATGAGTACCGACTTGGCAGAAGCGCTTCCTTTTCCTTTATGTGGTCGGGTAACGCGGCTGGCGCTTTTGATTTTGTGCCCGTTAGAAATGCGGCTGGGGAGTTGGTGATTTCCCCTGCCTCATTCTTACTCACTTGATCACCAAAGCATTGGTGCATCTGATCACCGCTACATCCCATAGTCTCACAGCGGGTAGGGCCACGATCTGACTTAGTCATCTCTTGTATTCTTCGTTCGCTTTGCTGGGAGTGCTTGTGGGAAGCTCGCGAGAACTCTAACGCTTTATCCAGTAATCCCGTATTAGTAAATACCGCGCTCCAACGAAACCAAGTTTCTTCATCAAGCCCATGCTGTTGCTGCCTTTCCCAATCATCGGTAAAGCGGAGACAAGACTTTTTAAGGCCCTCGAACGACCCTCTCTCAGTTGGACGGGTTCTCTGTCCCCTTTTTGGAGGAGTTATTCGTTGAACCATCCATCTAGGGGCGTTTGGTAACTGAATTCCCATGGGCTTTTCCCTTCCTTCCATTCATAGATGCCGCCATTTGCGTGCTTGGATGGCGGGAGAACTGTCTGTTGACCGTCGCAGAGCAGCGCACATTCTTCATGTGGATTCTCCGGATGGCTCTCAGCATACTTGACTGATCGGACTCCAATAGGAGCAGCGTACATGAGCCGCCTACCGCCCCCTGGGGTGGTAAACTCAAGTGTATCGGGGAGATCACCATTACTCCATTGCTGTAACAGTTCTTCTCCGTACTCCCCGTCCACGTCGATGGCGACGACACCTGTTCGAGTGCCGAGTACTAACCCAACATTCATGGAAGGCCATTGCCGCGCCCATTCGTCGATTGTATCGGGCTTTGGAATAGAAGCATTCGTCCAGTCTTTTAAGAGAGGCATCTTTCCAGGTCTTGTACAATTATTCCGGTGTTGTTCGCTCATACCGCTGTGATCGTGTGAACATAGCGGTATGATGGCCCAACCTAGCGCGGCGAAGGCCTTCATTGCTTCGGCCACGTTCTTATAGGGAAGATAATTAGACATCCTTATCACCTACCCCGTCAAACTGAGAAGTAGTTAGCTCTTCGGCAAAACACATCAAGTCGTACCGTTTTACATAGATTTTTTTCTGAATCTCATACTTATAAAAATTCTGCCTCTCATTCGCGCAGTCGTTTTCTATATAGAAATGACGCATGTTCTCACGCACCTTTACCTGATGTTTGATCTTATTTGTTGGGAACCAACCATGCAGTGTCAGCTCGATTGATTCGGTTGGGTCAACTGTAATGTTTCCTCTGAAATCTGCAAAAAGTGGAAGGTAAACAACGCCTTCTCTATCCCAGCAAGCCGCAGAACCGTGTTTGTCCATCTGGAGCTGCGTTCGAAATGACCTTTCAGTTCGTCGAAGTTTCCGAAACTCTGTAGGCCCGCGTACTTCTTAAACAACCTCAGACAATCGTGGTTGGGTTCTACGCCGTGATCCTCACCGAACACATCTCCAAAACCGCCGCCATAGAAGTCCAATAACTGATAATATTGTTTCCACGACAGTTTAAGGGAGAAGCACGTACAGACGAAAATCTGTTCTCCCCCTTTTACTAGGTCAAGATTCAGATTATAGAAAGATATCTCGCTGTTCTGGTTTTTCAGAAGGGAATTGATGGCACGCTCAACCTTCTTGTGATTTCCAAAGTTCAACATGACTTGCTGCAAAGAAGCTTTTGGTGTAATCTGCTGTAGCATGAGCTCATTCTCCTCTATCATAAATTTGGTAGGCACTTTTCGTTTGTTGCTATGAAATTGTCAAAGAGCAAAATTGATTTAGGACTTATATGTCCTACTTTTCGAGTGGGAATACGGCTATTACCGCGTCCTTATAGTTAAGGTAAGTGACTTCGTAGAACGTGATGCTTGTTCTCTCGCTGAAATCGAGGTCGAACAGCGACGTCAATTCTTTGACCAGCTCGGAAGAATAAACAACCGCTTTGGTTCCCGACTGTTTCAGCGTAAAGCAGGTCTCGTTATTTGGTAGCTTTGCGCCGACAGCAAATCCTTTCTCGTTTACACCGATCTGAATTTGTTCAGGGAACCCAATCTGTTCCATGACTTTGGCCGAAATCGTGAACCGCTTGCTATTTCCATCTGCATTCACGAGAGAGCAAACACCTGGCCTACCGTTTCCTTTACTTTCATGGGTTGCAGCTAGGGGCTTAAAGTCGAGATCCTCGAAGGATTCTATTTCCTGCCCTACACTCGCCACTTCTTCCGTATTAAGTTCTTCTGTTTCAAACTGTACCGTTACTGTTTCTTCTGCATGGTTTGTCATTTCGTGTTTCCTCCCGGAGTGAAAGTTTGTTGTTACTGCTTCTAACACTTACAAGTGTATCTAGTTCTACCTACTTTCGCGTCCCAACCCGGTCTTAAAACTTTTCCTTGACAAAATCTTAAGATTTCGTTTCAAGTTTTGTATTGAGTGGGTCTTTCGAGAACTAGAGTAACATCCGAAACAGGAAGCGCACGAACCAAAGAACTGCTGTACGTTTTCCTTGACAACGAAAAAAAGCCGTGCATATTCGCAGCGGCTTTAGCTTCTTGCAAACTCTATTGGTTATCAATTCGTTTCTTTAGCTCTTCCTTCCATTGTCCCATAGCGGGGTTGAGCCTTTCGAGTAGTTCGATTCGGTCTTTGGCAGGGATTTGTTGGTATAAGTCTACCAACTCCTTTACATTCTCCAGCGTCTTCTCGAACAGCGCTTGGGATTGCTCCAAGGCAAGCTCATTGGCAATAGCTTTGAACTTTGACTTCGCAGGCTCTTCAATTGTATCGATGTAGGAAAGAAGCTCCTCTTGAAATTGGAGCGATTCCTCTACCGTAATGTTACCAGACTGTTTGAGCGTCTTTTGTAAGAACGGACTATCGATATGGCGAATCGTCCAGACTATGAAATCAGCCAATTCCTTATCAAACCATACCTGTCCTCGGCTGTCTCTTAGGTTTTCCTCTTGTTCACCGAGTAGATTGAGAATCTTACTGAATAGGCTGCGTACTGTTTTTTCCTCGAAGCCCTCGACTTGTTTTACTACCCATGGCAGATTGAATCGTTCCACTTTAGTCTCTTCTTTTTTAGTCATATATAAAGCCTCCAATGCTCTTGTTGATAACCCGATTATAGCTTTATGTAAGGGTTGGGACAACAAGCCGAAGCGTCTTATCCAATAAAGTTCTTATCCAAAAATACCCCGTAGAATACGGTTATTTCTCAAAGGATGCACAAGTATATATACATATTAAAATTGTTATCTGAGGGAAGAGAAAACCCCGACCTAAAGAATTCGGGGTTTTCTGAAAAAGGCTTTACTTGTTCAGCCTTAATTTGATTTTGGGGTTTGCATCGCTCATTTCGATGTCTGTATCTATGCTGTAATTCTTTAACATTGCCACAACAAGAACAACCGTCAGCGCTACAATAGCCGTGATGATAACCGTTTCCGTGATACCTAGGAAACCTACTTGCGGCTGAACGGTAGGTGTCTTCTCCAGCAACCCCAGCTTGTCCTTAACCTTGTAGGCTCTGCCCACGTTTTCTGCCAGCTCGCCCACGACGATGATGTTACCGTATCTCTTACTTACGGCATCCTCCAGTTCTGCCTTAGTGCTAATCGTGATTTGTCGATCTGAGAACGTCTGTGCTTGCCGGAATCGCTTGTTGTCTTGTTTCTCTGCTCTTCTCACCGCTGCTTCCGCTTTTGTCGTGTCTATCTTGTTTCTCAGCATGTCAAAAAA
The DNA here is from genome assembly GCF_002264385.1 of Paenibacillus sp. VTT E-133280. Lineage (NCBI taxonomy): Bacteria > Bacillati > Bacillota > Bacilli > Caryophanales > Paenibacillaceae > Paenibacillus > Paenibacillus sp. VTT E-133280. The sequence continues at coordinate 67,880 of NZ_NFUX01000013.1, read as the reverse complement.
AAGAATTGCCAAGTGATACGCCTCCATTCTACTACCTATTATTAAATGATTCCCCATGTCCTTTAGAAGCAACATGGGGATTTTGATTAAAGGTTCGTTACTTCGTAGCAGCTTCCAGAAGCGTCAGGATGTCAGCATATCCATTATCCCTTGCCGTACTTAGAGCAAAGTCATTTGGGACTGCACCTGCTTGAAGCAGCAGCTTCACGGTTGAAGCTTTCCCGCTGTATGCTGCGGAGCTTAGCGGTGACGTAAAGGAATAGCCTAGGTTCGGGTCGGCTCCCAGGGACAGCAGATAAGTGACGATTTCGTCGTTGCCTTTAAGTGCTGCTGCCATCAGCGGAGTCCGATTGTCGGGTAGAGCGTTAGCATCGACATGGTTTGTTCCGACTAGACGCTGTACTTCGCTAAGCACTCCGTCCTCAGCCGCCTGCACGAGACCCATCTCGCCTGTGTAGCTCTTCACTGTTCCTTTATTCAGACGCGCCTGTGCCTCATCGTCAAACTCGATAGTCTCACCTTTGCCGCGTTCTGCCTGCAACTGATACTCTTCTAAAGCAGTAAAGATATTACCGGCTACGAAAACTGTTACGGGAGCATCGTACTGGTTGCCTTGACGATTGATCACACTGATTTGAGACTTGCCTGCAGAAATTCCCACCATTTCGATAACATCTTCTTTCGCCAGCTTCTTAGAACCGGCGTAGAAAATCTGGAAGAACAGGCCACCGCTTTCACTCTCTCCATAGGCCATAGTGGTGGTTTGCCCACTTTTAGCAGTCAGTTCCTGGACATCAAAAATTCGGATTCGATTAACCTCAGCAATTGTAGAGCTGTACTGAGCTGGATTCTTTGACATATTAGCTGAACTTACCTGTTTAGCTTTGTCGTAGAGAGAGAACTTGTCCCGATTAGTCGCGAAGAACGCGTCACTGTTACTCTCTAGAATCTTATAGGTAGCGTCTGGCATCTTGACACCTGTCGACGTTTCGCTCTTTATCGCTTCCCGCATGACAGTGGCATAGCCTCTATACACCCCGCTATCCGCTTTCGGAAGCTGGGATTTGTCAGTTGAAATGAGGACGGAGCGAGAAGTGCTATCCCATTCGACCTTCTCACCAAGAGCTTCACCGATGAAGCGTAGCGGTACCATTGTACTGCCATTTATGATTTGTGGAGCAGCGTCCAATGTCACTTTGGTTTCCCCGATCCAAGCGCCTTTCCAACCAATCTGCAAGCGGATGACCTTGTCACCTTTTGTAGCGTCGATGATTTGCTGCTTGCCATCCCACCTGACCGTTGCACCTAGTGCCTCGAAAATGGCCCGCATGGGAACCAATGTTGATCCGTCCTTGATGATTGCCGATTGTTCGAAGGTTTGTAGTTTTCCTTTCAGGTACACGTTGATCGTACTGTCCGCTAGAGCAGTCCCAGCTTGTGCAAGCAGCATTGTAGCGACGGTAAGAGTGGTGATGATTCGGTTTTTCATTTGCATTGATAGATTCCTCCGTTAGGTCTGATAAAGTAGTATAAAATAATATAAAATAATATAAAACATGATTCGGTAATACTTTAAAATATAGTTAGGGCATTGTACCCACACTAAAAGATGTAATTTGTACCATATTTATTATCTATGGATGTTATATTTTAGTCAAATACCATTTGTAGTGTGTTAAGTCTAAGAAGCCCCTCAGGTAAGCTTTTCTTGAGGTGGTATTTGTGTCTGATGTGGTGAAGAGAGTTGGAGATAGGATACGTCGGCTGCGTAAGGATAAAGGATTATCCCAAGAGCAGTTAGCCGAGTTATCCGGTTTACATACGAATTATGTGGGTCAGGTGGAGCGCGGGGAGAAGAATCTAACAATCGAGACATTGCAGAAAGTTGTTGGTGGGTTAGGTGTGTCGTTAGAAGAGTTCTTTCGATACCTTGACCCGATGGAGGGTAAGGATACTTTGGGACAGATTGTGGAGATGCTGTCGGAGCGTTCTGCGCAAGACCAGGTAATGGCCTTGAGAGTGCTACAAACCGTATTAGATTGGGAGAAATCAAAGGATTAGAGTTAGACATTGGGTTCCTCGGTATACTAAGACAACAGGAGATGATATTAATGACAACTGGAAACGATATGCACGGTGAAAAGCCCTATATTGATATTAATGAATTGAACAGCTTCGTGTCTCAAAAAACGGGTCATGATGCTGACCTGATTGAAACTGTTATTGGTTACTCAGACGAGTACATTAACAACAAAGAAGAAGATGAGAATGGCGAAGTTTATATCGATAATGACGAGCTCATAGTTCATATTTTAAAACAGCAAGACATTGTTTTAACTCAGAATGAAGTGGAGGATATACTGGAGGCAGAGCTGGAGTTTTTAGAGATAAAGGGCATTGCAGTTCCAGAGGAATAAAATATTCCATCATTTAGTCGACTATAGGCTTGCTGTCCATGTATCGGGCTGCGAGTCTTTTTTCTATTCGAACAAGTAGCAGTTCACGTTCCAACTTGACTTGAACCTCGTGCATCGCAGCAGCGATCTCTCGTACGGTCGGGAGGTGAATCGGCCCGTCCTTTTTGAAGAGCATCTGAAGCACAGCGTCTATGGTCTCGGAGCAGGTCTCGATACGGTTAACCAGCGTATCCTCACTTTCTACGAGTGATTCGTAATTGGATCTATTCTGCATTAGATTTCACCCCCTTTCCTTATGTGCGGCTTCATGAGCTTCAGAAGAAACATAGAACGGTACATTTAATTGAGAGACCCAGCCTAGTGCTAGTTCAATCGGGCTCCCCTCCATTATTGGAGGTCCATCTGCCCACTCTTCCTCTCGGGTAAATTGAATTTCGGTCGGGGTCATCAAGATATACATATCGGTTCCGTCAAAATATGGGTTTACAGATTGATCCTCTTTGTAGGTTAGAGCTACTCTTACTTTGATGGTGATGGAATGGAGATGTTCAATCTTCTCTTGCTCCATTGCTGCTACTGCCAAAAAGTGAATCGCACCTTCAGGATCGAATGATGTTTTGAGAAATTCCAGTATCCTAAGCAGTTTTTCCTTGTCCATAGCTACCTCCACTTTTAGATAAATTTAATAAGAAGAACTAGATGTGAATAACCCTATTCGCATTTTGGAATAGGGTTAATTAAATAGAGATTTGTAATGCATCTTGTAAACTAAAGCTACCATTAGCATTGTTATTGTTTTACTAGTGCTTCATAATTCTGTTGAAATGTTCCATATTGTTTACCCCTTTCGTTTAAAGTGATTAGATCATTCCCAATCCGGTCAAAATGATTACCAGAGTATTCATGATTATTATATATACTTCAATTCCCACACATTACGTCACCAATTAGCTCAACACCTAATTTTGCACACATACTGTTTAATAAAGATTATTTATTTGCTATAATATAAAAAGGAACGGGTGTTCCCATTGGATCGGAAGGGGGAAATAATGAAATATACATTGCAAATTATGCCTAATTGGATAAATGACTGGTTTTTTTTAGATAACATTTTACAAGACCTACATGATCTCCATGAAGTACAGGAAATTGAGTTGGATTTTTATTTTTTGTTCGATGTTCATCCTAAGGGCGTTGTAATGCTGTTAACCATTTCCAATAACCTATTTCAAATTACAAACACAAAAATAAAAATTAAAAACATTTATTCAGGGGTTCTGTCCTATCTTGAGAAAATAAAATTCCTTAATAGTGATCTTTTCAATATCGATTATGACAGCATAATTTTTGAAGATGTGCTTGAGAGGCCAATTTATGATTCCGGAATTGATATTACCCATATAACATCACCAAAAGAAAAAATCAAACTTGTGTCAGATGTAAAAGAAATGCTCGAGATATGGTTCCCTGAAGATAAATATAGAATGTTAAAACATAGTACCCTGTCTTCCCTAATGGAATTATGTGGTAATAGCTTAGAGCATAGTGGCTTAAGTGAATCATCTGGAAGCTGCTTTGTAATGATGCAAAAAAGCTTATTACGTGATTTTATTGAGGTGAACATAGTCACAACAGATCTTGGAATTGGAATTAAAAATCACCAAGAAAGAAAGTACGGTACTCTGTATAGTAACGATTATCAATATATAAAAAAGGCCCTCGCCGGGATAAGTGGCAGATTAGATAATACAGGCGGATTCGGTCTCCAAACAATCCAAAATTCTATAAAAGAAAACAACGGTCAGCTCATAATAAAATCAGGAAGAGGGACAGTTTCAATATCAAACGAGAATAGCCACATTGAAGGCCAATACAGCTTACCAGGAACACAGTGCGCAATAACTTTAAGAAAACCGATGAATCATTTGTTGACAATAGGATAAAACTGGGTGTATGATAAATGCAGCCCTTCACCTACTTTCGGTGAAGAGTGATGGGGAGAAGGAATTACAATGAGTAATGAAATGATAGTGCTTAAACTTTATGAAAGTGCAGCCGCAATTGGCCTCAATAGCAAAATCTTAACTTATAGGCCAGATGGAAAGAAATTACAAAGTTATATGTTGAAAATATGTAGTAATGAAAATATCATCAATTCTGTCAATTTGGACTTTACAGAAATTGAAGTATGTGATGTTTCCTTTATTGATGAAATAATTTTTGAGTTTTCAGCAACCTTAAGAAAAAAAAGTACAGGTACTATTATTTACTTATCAAATTTAGACGAGTATGTATATGATAGCTTACGCGCCGCTCAGCTTCTAAAGGAAGATAAGTTATCAAAGAAACTTAATGAAAAGGTAAGGCTCCCACTACTTTACTTTAGAAAAAGCAGAGGTTTTGAAATCATTGGAGAAATGGAAGCAGTATTAATGGAAACCTTTGCAATGTTGGATCCCAAAGGAAAAATTACTGCGCGAGACATCGCTCTAAAAAAAGGTATAGCAATTAACAGTGCAAGTAACCGCTTAAAAAAGCTTTTTGATTATGGTCTGATTCAAAGAGAAACCATTACCGATACTTCAGGAGTTTATTATCAGTATTTGTTGCCAAAGGATTTTTAAGCTCTCCCAACCAGGAGAGTTTTTATTAGAACATCTGTTCACCAAAAAACGGTGAACAGCAATAAAACTAGGGGTGATAATATGAAATTGACGTTACATTCACACAATTTTGGTTCTGAGGCAATTTCTGAACAAGTTTTAAACCCATTAATGAAAAGACTTTCCGAAATCCAATTTGAATTTAGAGAAAATTCAGCAACGGACCTCAGAAAGTTGGTTTTGGAATGTTTAATTGAGCTCGGTTGGTCTGATCAGGTTAAAGTTGATAGAGAATCTAACATTACGATCACTTCTATGAAAAATAATGTAGGACTCTGTTTACAATTAGGAAACATGGCTAGATTCTATGCTGATATTCTAAAGCTTGAAGTATTGCATCAAAAAGATACCGCTGTTAGTGCAATTTATATCCTTCCTTGTAAAAATGCAGCCTCAAAGCTTGGTTCTAATATTGCCCACTTCGACAGATTTACTGAAGAACTTAGTATTTTTAAACATATTATAACAATTCCAATTGCAGTAATTGGGTTAGAAAGTGAGGACAATTAATATGATCCTTGGCTATCCTTATCCAAAAAGAAAAGATATGATTAATGGTTTTCATGACAAAAATTTCAAGTATCGAAAACCATTGAAATTCATGGGGAAAGTAGAACTAAGAAACGTGTATGAAGTCCCCATTGACATGATCAAATATCGCTTAGCAAATGGTAGAACACAAGCCGCTCAGGAAGGGTACTTAGCAAATTCTCCTGACTTACCAGTTAACTTTTTTGAACTTGATCTCGAATCCGAGGAGAAGCACGAAATTCAGCATGATATTCTGAAAAGTATGCTTGATGATAAGGAAGTAAACTTGATTGATTTTTTCAAAAAGGAAAAGCAAGAGGAACCACTCATAATTGACAATGATGGATTTGTTATTAACGGCAATCGACGCTTGTGTGCGATGAGGGAGGTTTATTATTCCAATAAAGAGCTTTATGAGAGGTTTAGCTCGGTCGATGTATTAATCCTGCCTCATTGTACTGAAAGAGATAAGGATGAATTAGAAGCTAATCTCCAGATTAAGCAAGACATAAAAGCAAACTATAGCTGGTACACGGAAGCATGTATGTTCAGAAAAAGACAGAAGGATTACAATTACTCTGATTATGATCTATCCAGACTTTACTCTATGAAAGAGTCAGATATTAGAGAAAGGCTCGATATGCTTGGCTACGCTGACGAATACCTTGAAAGTCGTAGCGAACCTAAAAAGTATGAGAAGTTGGAAAAAAAGGAGTTTGGTTTTAGAGAAATCAGAAAATTCAACGTTAATAATAAGGGATTAGATATTTCCGAAAAAGACATTTTTAAAAATGTTACTTTTATGATGCTGGATGACCCTGATGCTTTGGGATTAGGCCGTGTATATTCTGCTGTTAATGATCTGGGTCGATTTATTCAAGACGTTGAGAATGAATTAGTTAAAGAACTCCCTCTTGATAAATATGTATTAGAAGAGGAAGATGATGATCAGCTTGACCTTTTATCTGGTTTGATTGAGGAATCCGACGATAAGAAGATGCTGAGAAAACTAGCGTTGGCTGTTAACGACCTGGAAAATAAGGGTGATGTATTAGCCGTTGTTAAAGATGTTATTGAAAGACAACGTGCCGTCGAAACTGACAAAAAAAATTCGAAATTTGTTATCAAACAAATTGGGAAGGCCCAATCTTTCTTAACTGATGCATTAAATCACTACGATGGAAATACTGACACAAAAGGAATTAACGAACAGTTGGACTCTGTCCAACGCTTGGTTGATGAGTTGAGAAAGAAGGGGCCATCATGTTAAGAATTATGTATGAAAAAGATTCACACAGAATAATTCTTTCTATTGCTGAACATTCATTTGCATGGCTTGAAATACGGCGACTATGTGAAGAACAAGCAAGTGAATGTTCTAATACCTCTGCTACAAGTCTGGAACTCCCATGGTGGGAGTTCCTTTCCATAAAAGAGCAATTAAAATATATATTCCAAAAACATCATTTAAAGGTGAATATAGACACCCTAACGCAAGAATTATTAAAAAAGTCACTACTAAAACATAAGTCCTATATTGATGGTTGTAATAATGAATCAATATCTAAGGATCAAATTATTGAAGTATTAAAAAAAGCGGGGTTTAGACGTTCCCTTACAGACTTACAGTTACGAAACCTCTCTAAGCTATGTAAATTTAATTCTGCTGCAAGCTTTTCGGTCCCTGGTGCAGGAAAAACTACAGAGGCGCTCGCTTACTTTTATTTTAAGAAGACACTCAATACTAAGTTAATAATTATAGCCCCGAAAAATGCTTTTGCTGCATGGGAGCAGCAAATTGAACTTTGTCTTCAAAACCCTCCACAAATTGTTAGACTTCGCGGAGGATACCAAACGATAAAGAATACCCTTAAATCAGAACCTGAAATTATTATGATTACTTATCAACAATTACCTACCGTTTCTGACTTAATTGCTGACTACATGAGCCGAAGTCAATTTTTTATGTTTATTGATGAAAGTCATAGAATGAAAAAAGGAACTAAGGGGAAAATTGGTGCTACAATACTTAACCTATCACATTTACCGGAAAGTAAGTTGATTTTATCTGGTACTCCTATGCCAAACGGTATTATCGATTTAGTCCCCCAGTTTAACTTCCTTTATCCTGAATTAAATGTTGATGAAGAAAGAGTAGTTGATCACATTCAAAATATTTATGTACGAACTACCAAGGAAGAACTTGATCTAGGTGAACGATTTATTACAGCAAAAATAATAAGTATGACTGAAAGACAGCGAAGACTATATAACCTACTTAAGTCAGAAGTAGCTCGTGAATCTGAAGCTTTGTTAAAAGCGCATGACCGAAATACGCTTAGATCCATCGGCAAGAGCGTATTACGACTTATTCAACTAACTTCCAATCCTGCCCTACTTGCCAACACTGACTTTAACTATCATCCGATATTAAGAGATGTTTTATTGGAAGGAGATAGCCCGAAAATAAGTTATGTTTGCAATCGTGCAAGGGAATTAGCCAGCCAGGGAAAAAAAACCATCATTTGGTCCAGTTTTGTTGCAAATGTTGAACTTATTACTTTAAGGCTACGTGACATTGGGGCAGACTATATTCACGGCGGAGTAGACTCTGGTGAGGAGGAGGACTCTGAAACTCGAGAAGCTAAAGTGAAAAGATTTCATGAGGATCCCAATGCCTTTGTGTTAGTAGCAAACCCAGCTGCCGCAAGTGAAGGTATTAGCTTACATGAAGTTTGCCATAATGCCATTTACCTAGATCGTAATTACAATGCTGCTCACTTTCTCCAATCAATGGATAGAATCCATCGGTACGGTCCAAATCGCCATATACCAAAGTACATTGAAGTAGTAATATGCCCCAATAGTATTGATGAATCCGTAAACAGGAGACTTGAGGATAAAATCAACTTAATGGCAGACGTATTAAATGATTCTTCATTGCGTGTCGGATTTGAGTATACAGACGAAACTGATGATGAGATAGCTGAAGATAACCATTTGGATGATGAAGATGTTAAGGACATTCTTAACCATTTCTTAGAGGAAGGTGAAGAATGATGACTTTTTCCGTTGGGATATTATACTCTTCACAGAATTTTTTAAAACTTGTTAAAGATAATGAGATTAACAGTTTGGACTTTCCAGACATGTTTAAAAAGTTTTATGTCGTTGCAGACGCCAAAACAGTTTTAGAAACTTCTTTAGAATGCAAGTGGGTGACATTAAAAGAAAACAACCATTTAAAATTGACAAAACGCGGTGAAGCTGTGTTATTCCCTCATCAGCCATTCCAACGGCTCAGGGTTCAACTTGCATATTTAATTGAAACTTACAAGCCCTCATGGGCTCCATTGATTACATTCGGTCGTGCTGAAGCAGTTAAGTATTTTTCCAGTGAAGTCAAACAATGCTTTAGTGAAGCCTATTTGCTTGAAGGTTACGATCAGGATGTAATTGAATGGTGGGATAAACTAGCCATAGCCACTAGGGGCTTTCATGATGATGTGAGGCTCGAGTTGGGTAGAAAGGGAGAATTATTATCTATACAATATGAGAAGGACAGAACCGGTGTCGCGCCGATTTGGCAGTCTATAGAATCAAACTTTAGTGGCTATGATCTGCTATCACAAATGGACGATCATAACTTAACACCCTTGCGAATTGAAGTAAAAGCTACAAATACTAAAAATGAAATATCCTTCATTATTACAAAAGGAGAGTGGAATGTTGCCATTAATTCTAAATCATATATTTTTCACATATGGTCATTGAATCCTTATAAAGAATTGTTCATTTTTACACAAGATGATATGTCGAGACATATTCCAGTTAATGAGGGGAAGGGATTATGGGAGTCTGTTCAGGTCACCTTTGCTAGAGACGAAATTATAGATTATAGAGTTTAGTATAAATAAAAAAAGAACGGCCAATACGAGACCGCTGCAAAAAGCCCTTAAACCTACTTTTGCAGCGGTCTCAATACCGTTCTTTTTTTATTTAAATGGATTTATTGTTAGTGGTGCTCCAGAAGGTGGTTCGTACACTGGCTTATCCTCGCGAAAATCAAGTTCATTATTTAAGGCTTGCGATATTCTTTTTGACGCTATACTGAAATAAGAAGGATATATTTCACAACCAGCAGTTCGCCTATTATTAAGCACAGCAGCTGCTTGTGTTGTCCCAACACCTGAAAAGGGGTCAAAAACAAGATCATTTTCATTTGTCATCGACAATACTAATCGATTGATTAGTGATATTGGAAACTGACATGGATGCTCAGTTTTTTCAATATGGTTACTTTTGACGTTTGGTATTTCCCACACATCTGATGGATTCTTACCCAGCGGGTTCGAGGAGAATTGTCCCATCTTTACTCCTTTATATGCTTTTTTGCCAGGATACTTCTGTGGAACTCTTACAGGGTCTAGATTGAAAACATAATCATCTGTTTTAGTAAACCAAAGTATTGTCTCATACCTACCAGAAAACCGGTTATTAGCATGGAGACCATGCCCAAAGTGCCAGACAATTCTATTTCTTAATTTCAAACCACGGGATTTAAATGACTCATAAAGGTATATGTCTAAAGGAAATATCTCATTTTTATCAACATAATTTCCTACCTGCCAACAGATACTTCCTTGGTCTTTTAATTTATCTACACATAAACCAATAATCCTATCTTGCCATTCAACGTATTCTTTAAAGGGCAGGTTAGTTTCGTATTCTTTCCCTACATTATAAGGAGGAGAAGTAACCACTAATTGCAAACTATTTTCTGGCAATGTACTTAAAAATTGTTCGCAATCACCAGGAAATAAAGTTACTCGGTTTTCTTCATTAAATGTTGTAGGGAATATGAGATTATTATTAATTTGAGCGGTTTTACTCATATCTTGCAACCCCCTATTCTAAAACTTCATTTTATCACCTTGAGTCTAATTTCGCAAAATTTGTTCGGTTTTAGATTCAATTCATTAAGAAACAAGAGACTACATGCACCAACTAATTATTGAAAAGAGCCTGCAATAGCTTTATAACAACCATATCAGGCCTCATCTAACTCAGATGTTCCCCTTACCTTCCAGTATGTTTCCGTGCCTCTACGCCCTTCTCACACGAAAAATTTAGCCGTCATTTATGATACGGTTCCCCCCGATTTATCTTCACCGCGCGATAAATCTGTTCCACCAGCACCAGGCGCATGAGCTGATGAGGCAGCGTCATGCGCCCGAAGCTCATGCGCTGCTGCGCGCGGCGCATGACCTCGTCGGAGAGCCCATGGCTCCCTCCGATGACGAACACGACATGGCTCGTCCCATAGGTGCCGAGCCGGTCAATTTCTGCGGCAAGCTCTTCCGAGCTCCACAGCTTGCCGTCGATCGCGAGCGCAATGACATGCGCCTCGCTCTTAATGTGCGCGAGGATGCGTTCCCCCTCGCGCGCCTTAACAATACCGACCTCTGCTTCGCTTAGAGAGTCGGGCGCTTTTTCATCTGCCACCTCAATCACCTGAAATTTCAGGTACGGTGTCAGTCGTTTAGCATACTCTGCGATGCCACTAATCAAGTACTTTTCCTTCAATTTTCCTACGCCAATAAGTTGAATAAGCATAAATACCTCCTATTATAGTCCTCTATAGAAATAGCAAAAGGACGCGCTCTAGGCGTCCCTTATAGTTTTAGTAAGTACCTTCTCTCGCCCAATCCTTATATATCTTGTGTTTCATGTATTCCCTGTCCTCATAGGTCAATCCGTTACTTCCCTTCCTCCCGCTCCTCCATCGCAAAATCCGGTTTTTCTCCAGCTTCATAAGCACTTAATATAGAATCCAGCAAACCTGGGAACCTTGCGTTAAGATCCTCCGTCCGCAGCGACAGTATGCGCTGTGTTCCTTGCACCCGCGTAAAAACTACCCCTGACTCACGCAAAGTACGGGCATGGTGAGACATGGTGGACTTTGCAATTGGAACGTTGAAGCCGTTGCAAGCCTGCTCTCCATTTAAGTGAATATCCGAGACGATATGAAGGCGAATCGGATCGCTGAGCGCATACAATATGGAAGCAAGCTGAATGTCCTTGCGGTCCGGATGAAATAGTATTTTCATGGATGATTATCCCCTTTGTCCTACAATTCATACGAAAAAAATATTGTTGTTCCTAATTGCATTTTATATCAACGCATGCTATATTTCAATTGTTCGTAAGTAATCGAACTATTAAACAATAATAAAAGGAGTGCTTCACACATGACTTCTGTAAATAACCTTTCCGCAAACGCGGATCATGAAGCCTCCGCTCCGGAAGCGACTCTTCCACGGGAAGGCTTGCTGACTCTGCTGTTCAGCATCGCTGTAGTTCTCGTCATCATGAATACGGCCATGTTCAATCTGGCACTGCCTGATGTAACTGAAACCTTCGGAATTACGGCTGCATCCGCTTCTTGGATTGTTACCGGGTATTCCATTATGTTCTCAATTTCCTCCATCACGTACAGTCGTCTCTCTGACTTTCTGCCGATCCGCCGCCTGTTAGTAATCGGGCTGTTGACGCTAGGTTTTGCGGCTGTTGCTGGATTTTTCAGCACCAACTTTGTCTTTCTGCTAATCGTACGCATTCTACAAGCGTCGGGCGCGGGAGCAGTCATGTCCTTATCGCTTGTCCTGTTTACCCGCTATATTCCACAAGCCCGTCGGGGAAAAGCGATGGCGACGATTATGTCAGCCGTTTCACTCGGTCTAGGGCTTGGGCCGGTAGCGGGCGGAGCCATCGTCGAATATCTCGGCTGGATCTGGTTGTTCGCTGTTACAGCAGCTATTTTGCTTCTCGTGCCGCTGTTCCTTATCCTGCTGCCCAAAGAGGTACCCACACGTGGCTCCTTCGATGTCCTTGGTGGGCTGCTCTTGGGCGTCGGCACCACTGGGCTGCTGCTGTTCCTAACCAGTGGGCTGTGGGTGGCCTTGGTCGCCGGAATTGTAGCCATTGCTTTATTTGTTGGCCGCATCCGCAGCACGCCAGACCCTTTTGTGCTGCCTGCGCTTTTCCGCAACCGCTCCTATCTCGTCCTGGCGCTGGTCGGAATCGCCTCCTATCTGTGCAGCTTCGCCACCCTGTTCCTGCTGCCACAGATTCTGACTCATCGCTTTGGCTTCAGCGCAAGCCATGCTGGACTTGTGATCTTTCCGGGCTCGCTGCTCGCCATTTTCGTATCCCGTTCCGTCGGAAGAATCATCGACCGTTATGGTAATGCAGGGATTTTACGCTTTGCTCCACTGCTAGTGCTGACCGCTACTGTACTGTTCGCTTTTTTTGCCGGGCGATCCTGGGTTGCCGTCATGCTCATCTATATGATTATGAGTCTTGCCTTCACGACGTTGTCCAGTAGTGTCTCCAATGAAATCTCTCGGATTCTGCCATCTTCGCAGATCGGCTCCGGAATGGGACTGTTCCAATTGCTGCAATTCTTTAGCGGTGCCTTCAGCGTAGCTATGGCCGCAAGCGCACTCGAATGGCAGCGCGGGTTGCCGCTCTGGACGGCCTACTCCAACATTTACTGGGGACTCTCGATTGCCGCACTGCTTGCCATCATCTCAGCCATTCTCTACCGCAAGAGCAACCGCGGGGGTTCACCAGCCAACATGGCAGACGCAGCAGATGCCTAAGATTAATCCTTTAATTCCATACAGTATTCTACGCAAAAACACCTTACAGCCCATTTCGGGACTGCAAGGTGTTTTTTATAAGTCTTAACGGTCTTTAGACCACCAAATATTCCGCATTCTTCTCACATTCCACACATTTGGCCGGCGGGTCCCAGTCCGAGAACTCGGTCTCCTTCAAGTCCACAATATCTGGTGCATCCTCATACTCGTCCACAAATTTGTCGATGGCTAATTCTACATGTTCTTTACATACTACATACATTCAACCAAGCATCCCTTTCTGTGCCGCTACGGCCTAATACTCCTTCTATTGTTCTACCATACTTCCCACGAAAAAGGAACTCCTATCTGCCGATTCCAGCGATCTGTTCATCCATTGTCTATATTCTTGCCCTCCTACAAAAAAAGATTCCTCTCACCCCAATGGGCAAAAGGAATCTCTACACGCATACCTCTCTATTTTCTATATCATATTATCTCCAAACTCTCCATCCTACCCTATAAACTCCACCGGACGATCCAGCTCATACAATCTGCGGTAACGTGGTTCTTTTTTCATCAGTTCCGCATGGGTTCCACGCATTTCTACCGAGCCGTTTTCCATAAAAATCACTTCATCCATCTGCTCCGCACCGACCAAATGATGTGTTACCCAGATCAGTGACTTACCTTCCATAACTTCAAACATCGTCTTCAAAAGATCACGCTCCGTCCGCGGGTCCAGCCCTACAGTCGGTTCGTCGAGAATGACGACAGGTGTATTTTGCAGCAAAATACGAGCTAACGCTATCCGCTGGCGCTCCCCACCCGAGAAACGTTGCCCCGCTTCACGGACAAAGGTATCATATCCATCTGGCAACGAGGAGATCAACGTATCCATTTTCGCTAATGCTCCAGCTTCCTTGATCGCTTGTTCGGAAGCCTTCGGATCACCCATACGAATATTGTTCGCTACCGTAGTATCGAATAAGTGGGGGCTCTGATTTAACACCGCAATAATAGAAGGAATATGTTCACCATAAGCCGCAGCAGCGAGACCATTAATCATAACCGAGCCTGCCGAAGGTTCAATAACACCTTGAATCGCCTTCAATAACGTGGATTTACCTGCACCACTGCGGCCAATAATCGCAATCTTTTTGCCTTGTGGAATGTCTAAGCTGAGATCGCGAACCGACCAATTATCTGCTGATCCATAATGGTAACCTACCTTTTCGAGCCTGATGTGAGCACTCTTCATGACCTGAGGTAGAGCATCGACTACAGATACAGATGCTTTTTCAGACACGATGTTCTGCCCATGTCCATCTACACCAGACAACCGCTCCAAGGAGTTACGGTACTGTGGGATCTTCTCCACCGCTTCGGACACTGGCAGAAAGGCATCTGCAACAGGAAAAACAACCAATACGAACGCCGCAATCAATGTACCTGCAATTGCACCATCCGCGAATTCTCCAGCGGCCCAATACAGCATAGAAAGCACGCCAATCCCAATTACCGCTTGCCCAATGAACGTACGAATACGTGCCCAGCTGCGCAGCGCTGCATCGGTTTTGGCTACTTTTCTCTCATCTGCTTCATAAGTATCTACGAACTGGCTTTGCCGTCCACTAATGACCCAGTCACCCATACCAAGTACGGCGTCAGTCAGCTTTTGATAGAGACGATTACGCTCTACTTTCACTTCACGTTGGCGCTTCTGTGTGAACAATAGAGATAAGAACGGCAACACCACAACTAACACCAATATATACAGAGCCATCAATAGCGCAAAGGCGATATCAAAAGTACCCAGTGCAATTACAGCTGCTCCATAAATCAGCAAAGCAATGATGCTTGGAAACACGGTGCGCAGATATACATTTTGCAAATATTCAATGTCATCGGCAAGCATCCCGAGAATATCCCCAGTGCGGAAGCGTGACGACAGGAACAAAGCCTGTGGCTCCAAAATATTGTACAGACGCACACGCATCTTAGATAGAATTCGCAAAATCGTGTCATGCCCAACTAAACGTTCTACATAATGAATGACAGCCCGACTCGTTCCGAACGTACGCACACCTACAATTGGTACATAGATCATTAGAATATTTTCGACGGGTGTAGACGCTTTTGAGATCAGAAATCCTGAAGTATACATTAATGATGAGGCTGTAAAAATCGTCAACGCCCCAAGCACGATAATAAGCACAAAACGCCAAAAATACGACGATACATACGGAGCAAACCATCCTTCACGTTTCAATGGATTCCCTCCAATTGCGACCCGATCAACTCATAATACGCACCCTTGCGGGCAAGCAACTCCTGATGGGTACCGATTTCTGCCACTTTTCCTTGTTTCATTACTACAATCATGTCCATATCAAGCATCCAGTGCAGGCGATGTGTAGCCAGAAAGACCAGCTTTCCTTCAAAAAGAGGCACCATCGTCTCCTTCAGCTCATATTCCGTCTCAATATCCAGATGTGCCGTCGGCTCATCTAATAACATAATCGGACGACTGCTGAGTAAAGCTCGAGCCAACGCAACCCGCTGCTCCTGCCCACCACTGAACGAACGACCTCCCCCGCCGATCATCTCATCCAAGCCATTCGGAAGGGTTGCTGCCAGCTCTGATAATCCGGTAGCTTTCACAGCTGCAGCCACAGCTTCCATAGAAGCTTCAGGGTAATAGAAGCGAATATTATCAGCCAATGTACCACTAAAAATATAAGGGCGCTGCGGGATATACGAGGTCTGCTTTCGCCAAGCCTCATCCGTTAATGCGCTAACCTTTGTACCGTTTACTGTGATACTTCCTGAAGTAGGGTGTAAGAAACCACCCAAGATATCGACTAGTGTAGATTTACCGGCCCCACTCTCTCCGATAATCCCAATTTTACTTGCTCCTTTAAATTGCAGGTTCACCGCTTCCAGCGAAGAAAGACCAGCTTCCTCGTATTTTACACTGACATCATTTAATGTAAGTATGCTATTTTTATGCCAAGTGAATATCTCTTCTGATGTTTTCGATGCTGATTTCAATGCTTGGTCACCATTAGAACCTACTACTTCAGCTTTCACTTCATCCTGATCTATAATACTCTTCATTGCTTCAGCGGCTTCCTTCCCATCCAAAGTAGCATGGAAATCTGAACCTACCAGTCTGACAGGCAGGAAATATTCCGGCGCCAAGATCAGAATGGTTAAGCCCGTAACAAGGGTCATCTGATCGTTCACCAGCCGCAACCCAAGACTTACCGCTACGGAAGCAACCGATAACATTGTAAAGAAGTCCAGAGCAAACGAGGACAAAAAGGCTACTCGCAGGGTTCGCATCGTCGCCGAGCGATATCGATCGCTGACCGTAGCAATACTCTTGCTATGACTACGACTGCGGCCCAGAAATTTCAGCGTCTCTAGCCCACGGAGGGAATCCACAAAATGATTAGACAATGTGCGATAAGATTTCAGCTGACGGTCCATCTGCTTGCGAGCGGTCATCCCGATCAAAATCATAAAAACAATAATAATTGGCATGGTAATCGTAAGAATAATCCCACTCGCAGTATCCATCTTGTAGATATAAATAAGCACCAAAATCGGTGTAATTGACATCCCTACCATTCTAGGGATAATCGCTTCCAGATATGTGCGGAACTTTGTTACGCCTTCCAGCACAAGTGTAACAAGATCCCCGGTTCCACGCCCGCCCACCATTCTGGGTCCGAGCTGGAAGAGCTTATCCATCATTTCCCTCCGCATATTGCTGCCCGTTGCTTCCGCAAAGCGGTAAGAGATACGGCTCATCAGCATGGCGCAAGCATGGCGCACTAGAAATGCAAGAAGGAACAATAGCGAAGTAGCCCATTGTTCCTTCAGAGGTTCTCCCGCAAATAGCGCAGAGATAACTTCTGCCAGCCATTTGGCCAGCAGAAGTATGGACAAGCTTTGCACCAGGGTAAGGAGACCAACGATCAGGAAGACCGGCTTAACTCCTTTATACCCAAGCAAATTTTTATCCATCAGTATTCAAGATGCTCCTTCTCGTGAACGCGTTTATGAAAGACAAAGTAACTCCAAATCTGATATCCCAATACGAATGGAAGGATGGTCAGTGCCACAATCGTCATTACCTTTAAAGAGTAATGACCGGAAGCCGCATTGGTGATTGTCAAATTAAAGGCTTGATCTATTGAACTAATCATAACACGTGGGAACAATCCTACAAAGATAGAAGTCACGGACAATGCTATTACCGCTCCTGTCATGCCAAAAGCATAGCCATCCTTCTTCTTTGTCATGAAATAACCCGATAATATGAATGCGATAATTCCTAGCGCTACTATAATCATAAGAACTAAACCACGTTGTTCGAAAATATCAGTCATATAATAAGTCATTACCACGAAAGCAAGCAATAAAGCTCCAAGTGGCAAAAGCAATCTTTGCGCCATTTTTCGAGCACGAGCCTGTAGATCACCTACTGTACGCAGGGTAGTAAACATTAGTCCATGTACCAAGCAAAGAAGAACAACAGTCACACCAGCCACTACGGTATACACATTTACGATATCAGTAAAACCTGCGTACATTTGCATATCCCCATCAATCGGCAACCCTTTGATGAAGCTGGCGAACACCACAGCAAGGAGGAACGGTGGGAGGAAGCTGCCGAAAAAGATGCACACATCCCAAGTTTTTTTCCAAGCTACAGAATCCCGTTTGCCTCTGAATTCAAAAGCAACACCACGTGCAATCAAAGCTAATAAAGCAAAGACAAAGGGAATATAGAATCCACTAAACAATGTTGCATACCACTCAGGGAAAGCCGCAAACATTGCACCCGCAGCAGTAATTAGCCATACCTCATTTCCATCCCAGAAGGGTCCGATCGAGTTAATCAAAATCCGGCGCTCTGTATCATTTTTAGCCAGAATTTGTGTTTCCATCCCTACGCCGAAATCGAAACCCTCCAGGAAGAAGAACCCTATAAACAGAACTGCAATGAGCACAAACCACAATTCATTAAGAGAAATCATTGGGCGCCCTCCTCGTTATATGGATCATGCGAATCCCCGTGATCGTTATCCATCGCATAAGGACCTTTTTTAATCACTTTCATAAACAAACCAATCAGAACTAATCCGAGAATGGCGTAAATCGCTGTAAAAGAAATAACAGAGAATAGAACCTGACCACTCGTAATATTAGGTGACACACTGTCTTCCGTTGTCATCAGTCCGAATACCGTCCATGGCTGACGCCCGAATTCGGTCATGACCCACCCCGCTGTATTTGCGATTGGAGGAAGCAATAGTCCCCATAACATAAACCGCATAAACCAAGTGTTAGGACGGTCCATCTTTTTGCGCCACATTAAATACATTGCGTACATACCCAGTACAATCATTAACGTTCCTGCTAGAACCATGATCCGGAAACTCCAGAATGTCGTACGTACAGGTGGAATATAGTCACCGGGGCCATAGGTTTGCTCATACTCAGCCTGCAGCTCAAGCATACCTTTAACTTCACCGGAAAATTTACTGTATGAAAGGAAGCTCAGCATGTACGGAATTTGAAATTCACCCGTACTTTCTTGCTTCTCAGGATCAATATTTGCCCATACGGTCCAAGGTGCCGGGTCACCACTCTTACCCCACAGTCCTTCGGAAGCCGCCATCTTCATAGGTTGAGTTTCAACCAAATACTGTGCTTGCGCATGACCTGCCACTGCTACACCAATCGAAGAAATGATCCCTACGATCGCTGCAATTTGAAAAGATTTCTTAAAAAAAGATACATCTTGTTTCTTCAATATCTTGTACGCACTAATCCCCGTTACGAGGAAGGCGCCTGTTGCATACGCAGCAAGAACCGTGTGCGGGAATTCAACCAGCAATTGTCCGTTCGTAATCAGCGCGAAGAAATCATTCATTTCTGCACGTCCATTATTAATCGCAAAACCCACAGGATGCTGCATAAAAGAGTTCGCTGCTAGGATCCAGAAAGCAGATAACATCGTTCCGAATGCTACCAGCCAGATGGACAATAGGTGCACTCTCTTGGACACTTTGTCCCAGCCGAATATCCAGATTCCAATAAAAGTAGACTCCAGAAAAAAGGCTGCCAATGCTTCAACTGCAAGCGGAGCCCCGAAGACATCACCCACAAAACGTGAATAATCAGACCAGTTCATCCCGAACTGAAATTCCTGCAAAATCCCTGTAACTACCCCTACTGCAAAGTTGATGAGAAACAGCTTTCCCCAGAACTGCGCCATTCTTTTGTACTCTTCATTGCCTTTTCTAACGTACATGGTCTCCATAATCGCAATCAAGAGCGCTAGTCCGATTGATACCGGTACAAAGAAATAGTGGAATATTGTCGTCGACGCAAATTGTATACGCGACAGCATTACTGTATCCATATTTTTCCCTTCCTTCTCCCCTTTTCGTTAATTATATTGTGTCAAAAATTTAGACGTCGTTTTGTGATATATGTCACACAAAGGAGTGCTTTTAACGGTAAAATTCAAATGATTTGTGACAAAAATCACAATTTGCCTTAAAAAAGCAAAAAAAATAAGACGGTTTGACCGTCTTGAAGTTGTTCACTGCTCTATAACAAGCTTGACTCATAAAGGCATTGGTTAGGTAATGGAAATACCCTTCTTCAGCGATTTGAGATCGCCATTCGAATTAAGCAATTGTGGTAGCATCTTCGTGCTGCGAACCATTGGAGAGTCACATAGACGGCAAGAAGGCGCATGTTCAAATGCGAAATTATCCCTCATCCATCCGTTGCATCCATCATTGGTACACGCCCAAATCGCGGTATTTTCTTCCGGTATTTCTTCCAAAGGTTTCTTCCGGTAGTTCATTGCCGTTCCTCCCATCCTGTAAGTCAATAGTGACTAACTAGATATAAAAAGACCGTCCCAACTTTCACAAGCTGGGACGGTTTCTTCTATTATTACAGTTTTACAACGTTTTCGGCTTGTGGTCCACGGTTGCCTTGAACAACGTTGAATTCAACGCGTTGGCCTTCGTCCAAAGTTTTGAAGCCGTCGCCAGTGATTGCGCTGAAGTGAACGAATACGTCGCTTCCGCCTTCAACTTCGATAAAACCGAATCCTTTTTCTGCGTTGAACCATTTAACTGTACCTGTTTGCATGTGTGTTACCTCCACAAATTTAAATTAATATGTTCTTTTTATCTTCAAACAAAGAAAAAATTCACACATTGAAAAAGGTTGTATTACCGAATATAACAGCCCTTTTCAATGCGAAAATTAGGGACTAAATGTATGATTGATATCATATTACCACACCTGATTAGCAAAGGCAAGCTGGCATCCGTATATATCCGTTTCTACCCTAATAAGTATTACCTTCCAATGTAAGGGTTGCCAGTCAGCCCAAAATTCATTAAATCAGCTTATAACTGCCATATTTATCAAAAATTTAGAAGAAACAGATCCCCGATAGCGATACAGAGTATCGCTATTTCAGGAAGCTCTACCTTCTCAACTGAAGGGGTAGTCCGCTCTACTTGTCATTACTGCTATATCATTATATGCCGACTTCCAGCATATTATTCCTCTGGTTTTTCAAGAAGTTTAACTGTGGCTTGATTGACTTTCCCATTTCGGTAATAGGTAATCTTCAGATCCTCACCAATCTTCGTCTGATTATATAAATACTTGCGAAGGGAAAGCGTAGATGTAATAGGTTGATCATTAAATTTCGTAATCACATCATTGAACTGTATTCCCGCTTCCTGTGCAGGTCCAACAGCATCCAGAACGACAACCCCATCCTTAACATTGTTCGGTAGGTTCAGTTCCTTGCGTTGGTCCTCTGCGAGAGGAACGTAAGGATTGTTTAAATCTACCGAATATACGCCTAAGTAGGAACGAGCAATCCGCCCTTTCTCAGCCAGTTCATTAGCGGTGTCTATCACATGGTTAGCTGGAATAGCAAAACCCAGCCCTTCTACACCTGTATCGGAGATTTTCATCGTGTTAATACCGATCACCTTACCATCCAAATCCACAAGCGCCCCGCCGCTATTGCCTTCATTGATTGCCGCATCGGTCTGAATGACCTCTTGCTCCCAATCATATACGCCGTCCTGATTCAAGGATACGGGAACCTTCCGTTCAGTGTAGCTAACAATACCTGAAGTCAATGTGTCACCAAGTCCTAACGGATTTCCGATGGCAATGACCGTTTCACCTAGACGAAGCTTCGAGGAATCTCCGAGCTCTGCGATTGTATTGATACCCTTGGCGTCAATTGAAAGCACCGCAATGTCACTCACTTTATCCGTTCCAACGAGTGTAGCTTTACGTGTCTCGCCATCTACTGTTACGACTTCAAGATTGCTAGAGTCTTCGATGACATGGTTATTAGTAATGATAAATGCCTTATTATCTACCTTTTTATAAATCACTCCAGAGCCTAATGCTGACTCATCCAGAATGTTCAATTCTTTATTGTCTTCTTTATGATTGATAATACTTACTACTGCAGGACGAACTCTAGCAGCGGCTTGAATGATACGGTCAAACGGATCACTGCTTGGGGCAACCTCCCCAGTTGTTACTACCGACTTCGGGGCAGTTTCGTGACTCATTTGTCCAGTAAGCATACTGAATAAAAACACTGCCACCACAGCACTGATTAAGGAGCAGACGGCGGATATTTGCCAAGTAGCTAAGCCCTTGCGCGATCTTCGCACAGAATGCTTGCGGTTAGCAAATGATCCCTTTGATGCTTCATCCCCTCTGGACCGTGATACTTTAGTTGAATAGAAATCGTCATCAAACAATCCCACCGAAAATCTCCCCCTTCTATTGCCAACCGTTCACAGTATTTAAAACCTGAACCTCTAGCAATCACGTTCCAAGCATATACCTCTGCATCCTTTAGACTCCAACAATCACTAAAAAGTTTCACTTTATCCATTAACCACACAATAGTTTCAGTTAATCGAAAGAATTTTAGAATCTTTCAATATATCTTCTCTACTAGGAATATTTTGTAACTTAAAAGACTACACTAATAGAAAGGTTCCTTAAATTTAGAGTTTGCTTATCACGTCTATAATTGTATCACAGGCAACCGTCAATTCGTGATTTTCCTGAGGTAAAAAGCCTGCGAATTTTTTACAACTCCAGTTCTGCTTATCCTATATAAGGAGGTATAATTATGAATTCTTTTTCCACAAGTATGGATCTGGTCGAGTTTATCGGTAAGCTTGGTGATTTAAAGGATGAACATTACCATATGACCCTTGCCTTCAGTGCAATGATCGAATTGATGATCGATAAAGGCCTGATCTCCCGCCAAGAATTACAACGAAAGACTGCCGAGCTTGATCAGCTTATGACAACTGGCTCAACTTATCCCATGGCGTAGGTTGGTCATAATAGGTATCGCAAAGCTTAAACTCACTATCTTTAAAGAAACAGCCCCGATCCTCCATTGCGCAACGCACCGACATTTTGGCCAAATCCATCATATTATGATCCCGGCTTAAATGCGCTAAATAGGTACGTTTAGTCCGTCCTGTGAGAATTTCACTTAGTGCCGCTCCGGCTGCTTCATTAGAAAGGTGACCCATGTCGCCAAGTATACGTCGTTTCGTATTCCACGGATAACGTCCCATCCTCAGCATTTCAATATCATGATTCGCCTCCAGCACCAATACGTCCGCCTCTGAAATCGCATCTCTTACCTTGTCGCTAACATACCCCAGATCTGTAGCTACACACAGCTTTTCTTTTCCATCATAAAAATTGTAGCCCACTGGCTCCGCCGCATCATGAGAAATTGCAAACGATTCTACACGCATACTGCCAAAATCCCTATGCTGTCCCGATTCCATAATGATTCGGTTATAGTCGGGTATTTTTCCAATGCCTTTTTCAATGGCTCCCCAGGTATTGGTGTTCGCATAAATCGGAAGATCGTATTTACGGGCCATTGCCCCGAGTCCTTTAATATGATCGGAATGCTCGTGTGTGACTAGAATCCCGTCTATCTCATTACCCGTTAGCTCGCGCATGGCCAACAGCTCATCGATCCGCTTGGCACTTAGTCCCGCGTCAATCATAAGTGTTGTCTCCCCGTTCCGTACCACCGTTACATTTCCGGTAGAACCACTGGACAGTACTGTAAATGAAATCCCCATTTTCCTTACTCCTTCTAATCTGTTGTCTTCGGACTGATGATGTCCGCACTTATAGCATCCACATAATAGGCATTGCCGTTCTCCAGCATGAACCGCCACATCGGTGACGCTACCTGACTTTCGGAGTTGAACAACTCACCATAATAACCAAGCTCAATCTCCTTCACTACGGAGTCTGCCGGAAAATATTTTTCAATCAAACTGCTAAGCGCTTGCGATGCCGGCAGTACCTTCTGTTCCTTATCGCTACTGCTTGCCCCTATCTCAATCTTAGGTGAGCGGAAAGCTACAATCTTCTGATCACTATTAATCAACTCTAACCTAACTCGGAATAGCGACCACTGATTCTGAACTAGCGGGTGAAGCACGAACTTCCCAACTTCACTTTCTTGAGAATCAAAACGATAATTTGCGATATCCGGTATTTGACTCTCAAGCGCCTTGCTAAGCTCGGTGAAGGAAGAATAGATCAGCTTGCTATCTATAGGAACATCTAATTTAATGGGTGGTTCATTCTGCTCTTCAGCAGAATATCGATAAGTGATATTAGGAAGCTGCGGGGTAGAAGCCGGAATGGGACACAACACACGAATCCCTTTCTGCTCCATGACCGCCTGGGTTTCTTCGGACAGGGAAGTGAAATCGAGATTGGCACTAACCTGATCGCGCAAATCAATCCACAGCTGATAACATAGCAGCAGATTTAGACCTAAAAAGGCGCAAATTAGTACATTTTTGGCTCTTCCCCAATCCATACCCTTACCTCCTAAATGTTATATGAACAACTTGTACATTAATTTAATGTAAGAACGCTGCCGTCAATAAGTGTAACCTTCCAGACTGGAAGTAGTTGCAGCTTTTCTTCTTTCACTACAGGTACATACGCAGGCGTTAAATCCTTCACTGCCGAAGTTTTGCTAACCGCAGACAATTGACTTTCTAGCTCCACGCCTCCAGATAGCTCTACGATTTTCTTCACTGCTTTACTCTCATCAATATAGATTAACGAGCGTTCGTAAGAGGATACGGTGCCTTGCTGCAATTCCAGATTAATAACACCATACTGCAGCTGCGAATTACTCATGATCGGATAGGAACCATATGGATAGGAGCCATAATATTGTTGAAAAGAGACCTTTCTCTCCTGTCTCCCCTCCTCTGTGGCTTCAAGACGATAGGTTCCATTCCATCCACCATGTTGGTTCACAAATTCCACAGCTTCAAGCGCATCCTTGGCAGGTGTACTGTCTCCGGCTGGAAGCGCGGCAGGATCGCTATAGCTCATCCAATTCCGTTCCTTATCGACCTGAAGACTCCGTTTGCTATCCGTATAAATCTCCGAGCCATTTTTCTCGCGAATATATCTAGTGCTTCCAACATCGAAGAAAAGATTGTTCTGCATCTGTTCTATGGTATACATGCCTGAAGGCATCTCAACCTGAACCAGAGAAATCTTGCTGTCTGGCACATAATAATCACCATCTACGGACTTGTAAGGCGTCCAATTCTTGCCGAAATCCACATGCTGCTGCACGTCTTGCACAGTTAAATCCGCTTTTGCTGCTTCATATATAATGTCGCCTCTCGTGCTGAAGAAAATAGCATGCGCTTTGGAATCATTCTTAATGTTATAGATCCAAATGCGATCGATGCTTTCTCCTTCAAATAGGGAATCAGGTGACAGCTGCATAACCCGCTGAAGTAACGTTACCGGAATGCCGGATCCGAACGAAAGCTCAATCCCCGGATTCTCATTGCGAATCTTATCCCAGTCATAATCCTGTACCGAGTGCCGCTGGAAGCTTTCAAATCCACGCCCTTTTAGCCGATTCATAATCAAGCTATAGAACGTTGAGTCTGGATAAAAAAGCGTATGCTTGTTTTCGCCCATATGGATGATCATTTTATCAGGGTACAGCAGGTTCTCGACCTTTTCCTCCGGTCCCATATTGTCTGTCTTCACATATAGATTCTCGGAGAGTACCGCAGAGTCTGCACCAGGCAAGCGGTAAATCAAATAGTAACTCTCAACAAGGCTTCCCAGCACGAGCAAGGCTAGAATCCATGACTTCAATCTCTCCTTCATGTCTCACTCCCCCTTTGCGCATTCAGAGGTAGCGTAAAGGTTACCTTAGAGCCTTCATTAAGCTCGGATTGCAGGGAAATAGAGCCTCCATGGGCTTTCACAATTTCCCGGGCAATCGAAAGGCCAAGTCCGGTGCCTCCCATATTCCGTGAGCGCGCCTTATCCACCCGATAAAACCGTTCAAAGATCCGCTCGATGTCTTTCTTCGGAATACCAATCCCGGAATCACGTACAGAAATGGAGAGCATTCCATCCTCACTTTTCATGGCTTCCAATTCAATCGTACCGCCTTCTGGCGTATATTTTAATGCATTGGAGACCAAATTCCCCAAGACCTGATCAATTTGATCACGATCGAGCCATGCTGTGCTGACATCCCTACGGACCCTTGTACTAATGTCGATCCGCTTCTGCCGAATCTGAAAAGAAAAGCGGTCTGCTACATCCTCCAGCATCTCTGTAATATCCGTCTGCTGAATTCTGAGAAGTGCCTCCTTGGAATCCAGACGCGAAAGATGCAGTAGATCTGTAACCAGACGAATCATACGCTCGGTTTCGTTACGAATAACCCCAACAAAACGAACCGCTAACTGCGGATCCTCAAGCGCTCCATCATCAAGTGCCTCCACATAGCTCTTAATCGTTGTAAGTGGCGTTCTTAGCTCATGCGAAACGTTCGCAACGAACTCTCGGCGTGATTCCTCCAGGTTCTCTTGCTCAGTTACATCCTGCAGTACAGCAATCGTACCGGCAATGCCGCCTTCACGGCGATGAATCGGAGTAAACGTAACTCTCACGATATTAGAATCTTCTCCACCCATATGTGTCAGATGCAGCATTGCAGACTGGGCATTGCCTTTAGCCAAGGAACCGCTCTGCTCATAATCAAGACCTAGCAATTTATCCAGGGGGGCACCTTCCGGCAACGGACCTTCTGTTCCCAGCATAAGTGCTGCTCGAAGGTTCATAAGAATGACTACACCATTCTCATCCGTGGCTACCACACCGTCGCTCATATTCGTCAGAATAGAGGTAAGCTTCTCTTTCTCTTCCTCATTCTGAGAGAGCGCCTCACGCAATCTGCCGGTCATATAATTGAATGCCTGACTGAGTTGTCCAATTTCATCGTTGCCGAGTACGGGCATTTTTCGATTGAACCGACCCTCAGCAACAGCTGTTGCATGCCTAGTCATTTCTTTAATCGGCTGCGTAATGGTGTGTGCAAGAATAACACATAGGACAACCGTCAGTCCCAAGGCTAACAGCAAACCAGAGATGAATACACTGTTGATCCTGCCCATAGTCGCATATAAATCCTTCATGTCAGCAGCAATATAGATTGCACCTACTACCTTGTCACCGGAAAGTACCGGCTTGGCCACAACCTTTTTTCGAACATTATCATCGGCAATAATATATTCTTCATTATCGCTGATCCCCTGCAAGGCGCGATTGACTACGGTCTGAGTATTGCGCTGTCCGACATAGTCATTTTGCGAGGGCACGGAGGTGGTAATGATTTTGCCGCTGGCATCAAGCACTTGAATTTCAGCCCCGTTAATGTAAAGATTATTAACCATACCGCGCAGACTTTCTACTGCCGTTTCCTCGTCCGCGGTGCCAGCTTCACTGCCAAATTTATCAGCAGTCAGGATGGACAACATCTCCGCACGTGCTTTAAGATCCTTCGTGAAGTTATCCGTTAACGAGTTCTTCATCGAACTGACAAAATAGACTCCAATTAACTGCATAGCTATCAGAATCAGCAGCACATAAATAATAATAAGCTTGGCCTGAATTGTCCGGAAAAAGGACCACCATTTCATCACAATCCTCCGCTTTTAGGGCTATGCATCAAATAGCCAAGTCCGCGCCGAGTATAAATATATTCCGGCTTGCTGGGATTCTCCTCAATTTTCTCTCTTAAACGACGGATCGTCACGTCAACGGTCCGCACATCGCCGAAATACTCGAATCCCCACACGGCCTGCAGTAAATGCTCCCGGGTCATTACCTTACCCGCATGTTTAATCATATAGTAGAGCAACTCATATTCACGATGGGTCAAATCAAGCGGCTCCCCACCCTTATATACCAGATACATATCTGTATCAATAAATAGATCAAAATGGTAAATACCCTGTCTAGTCTCTGCAGGTTCATTCGCCGTTCCCGGCGGTGACGGTTTGTGCTGTCTCCGCATTTGGGCTTTCACTCTGGCGAGTAGCTCACGTGTACTAAAAGGTTTGGTCACATAGTCATCCGCACCAAGCTCTAGACCAAGCACCTTATCAATCTCTCCGTCTTTGGCAGTAAGCATAATGATAGGAATATCCAAATGTGCAGAACGAACCTCACGACAAACATCCATCCCGTCCTTACCAGGCAGCATAAGATCAAGCAGCATTAGATCAGGCTTTTTGGACAATGCCAATTCTACTGCACTGTTACCATCAAAAGCACAAATAACCTCGTAGCCTTCTTTTTCTAGATTAAACTTCAATATATCAGCAATAGGCTGTTCATCGTCTACTACCAGAATCGTTCCCATCTGCATGTCTCAGCTTCACCTTCCTATCCCTACTTAAAGATCATTCCTTTATTTTAACATACCTGTCTTAACGTCACATCCTACGAAATAAGGAATCGGCTTCCCCAGCAAAATGAAACAGCTATATCGTCATTCCTATATTTTAAAAAAATAAAACCGCTCGAGTTTAATCGAGCAGTTGAGGTTAATGTATGAATTATCGCAAATACTTCATTGGATTTACTGCAGTGCCATTCTTCCGAATCTCAAAATGCAGATGTGTTCCTGTCGAGCGTCCAGTATTGCCCATTACACCAATTTTGGCGCCTTGCTCCAAACGCTGTCCAGTAGAAACGGAGATGCTGTTTAAGTGGCCATAATAGGTTTCGTATCCGTTACGGTGATCCACAATAACCACATTTCCATATCCACTCTTCACACCAGCAAAGATTACAGTTCCGGCATCAGAGGCTTTAATGTTCCGGTTGCCAGATACCATATCTAGACCCTTATGAGCACGGCTCCAGCGCTCACCGAAACTACTAGTAAGGGTTGCTCCGCTTACTGGCCAACTGAACATGCCTGTTCCTTCACCAACTACCTTTGTACCCCGATAAACCACTTCAGGAAGAGAAGATTTAATAACGGTCTGACCCAACCACTCTTCTTGTACGACCATTCCGTTTTTCTTTGTTAACCGGTACTGCATTTCTTTAAGGCCCGTTTGTCCTGGACGAACGACCTTACTTTTGCCTGCTGGTAACTGGTCGCTCTTCCGTACGATCACTTCAGGCTCAGTAACCACCTGCTCTGACACTTGCTCTACAGTAACAACTGTAACATCTGGCTGTGGTACCTTCAGCTTCAGTGTATCTCCAATCTTCAACGTTAGCTCTTTCACATCCGGGTTGTTACTGTAGACCTCTTTTTGTGTAATTTCAAACCGTTTAGCAATCCCCGAAATCGTATCGCCCTCTTGAACGGTATAAAGAAGTGGCGCTTCTTTACCCTCGGTAAGTGTCTTGACTGCTTCCTCCACATCCAACACTTTGTTAGGATCTGTCTTCACAGGAACAATAGAGACCTCTTCACTAATCTTAACGGACTCCACTTGTTTGGCAGCTTTCGCTTTCGCAGCGCTTGAGCTTGAGGCAGCCGTTCTTGTGAGCTTACTCGCTGTTGCTACTTCAGTTTGTGGAACATAATGATTCTTGACCTCTTCGAGTACCGCATTTGCGGTCTCTTGATCCTTAACAATGCCAACGGCTTTGCCATCTACCATTAATTCCACACCTACAGCATAGGCCTTCAGCATACCATCTAATTTATTAAGCGTTGCTTCACTATCAACTTCCGGCTTGTACGCTTTCTCCTGTTTAATTGTAATGCCTTCTGTCTGAAGCACCATCGTTGAAGCCGGATACTTATCCTGATATTCCTGTTGCTTCTTATCATACAGCTGGTTAAGCTGTGCCTGATCGTTAAGCTTCCCGATCTCCTTCCCCTTCACCAATACTTGGTAGTAGGTTTCGGTATTGGCTGCTACATACTTTTTCTCTGCACCGATTAACACAGTGGTTAGAAGTACCATGCCAACAGCTCCCAAGATCCAAGAGCGCCGGAATCTACGAGTCCCTTTTTCTTGATGAAAGTGTGTGGAGTCGTGATCGAAATTGTGGCTCTGCTGAACATCTGCTCCGGATTCTGCTGTGTCAATATCCCGCAGTTTCCCCATCCGGCGCATGAACTTAAATCCCTTCATGAAACTCTCCCTTTCAGTCCGCTCTGTCATCTGATATGAACGGCCAAGCTAGTTGTACGATCTCGATTATATAGATTACGACCATGAATGTTTCTGCTTATCCTAGTTCTAAATTCCTGCTTCTAATGGACCCTCAAAAAGGTTACAAAAAATTAACCCTTTGACATCCTTGTCTAATGTACCATAGCTGAGCAAAAAATTTCAACTTTGTATACATAAAAAAACCCACGAAATACGCGGGTTTTTTGCGCAAATATGAAAATTTAGCCTTTTTCTTGTGTCTATAAATTGACAATTACTATGGTTGCTGTAGAGTTCCTGTAGTTGGTGTAAGCATTTTCATTATACTCTCGTATTCATCAGGATCAACATATTTGGCAATGACTTGTTGCAGCTCCTTAACCTCATCCTCCGTTAATCCATCCTCCATAGCTGTGGAAATTTTTTGCATCTCATCCTGCGGTAGCTTGGACATCAAGATATTGAATATATTTACCTTCTCCGCCGAAGGAAGATTATCTTTTAAGTCACCTATTGCCTCAGGTGTCATTACCAATTTTTGGTCCTCGGAACTCCCGCTGTGGCTTTCGTTTGTAGAAGACTCATTTGAGGCTTGGCCCATAACCGGTAAAGCATCCTCGGGTGCTTTTTCCTCCACCGGCTCCCCTTTTTCAGGTGTATCCTTACTGTTATCTTTATCCTTGTTTACCGTGCTGCCTGTTGTCGTCGCTTCTTTATTTACTTTATTGGTATCCGATTGGCTATCCATGCCAATAATACTCTTGACCATCCCGCCTAAACCTGGGCCTGGACTATCCACTTTAATATCGAAGCTTGCCAGCACCGACTGAATATAAGCATTTACAACCACGCCTGTAGTTAGAATTGAAAGTGTACTTGCGAGTACTACAATTAGACATACTCCCAGTGCACGCTTCACGATCTTCATTTCTTCTCTCCTCTCACCTATGTCCAAGTCTATCTGGTATATTTTTTCCATGTTTTTCTATAGTTCCAGTATTGACTAGAACCGGCTTCGGGAAACATACGCATAAAAGTAAACATAAAAAAGAGACCTCTCGCGAGGTCCCTTATAAATGACTAAATTTATTTAAATATAAATTGGCGTTACTTGATTCGTCTGCTCACGGTTACGGCCTACTGAGAAGATGGCGATCGGAATCCCTGTAAGCTCAGACACACGTTCAACATATCTGCGTGTATTTGCTGGCAGATCGTCCAATGTTTTTGCCGAAGTAATATCTTCGCTCCAACCTGGAAGCTCCTCATATACCGCTTCACACTCTGCCAGCATCTTAAGGCTAGCTGGGTAATGCGTGATTACTTCACCACGGTATTTGTAGCCTGTGCAGATCTTCACAGTCTCAAGTCCGCTCAGCACATCCAGCGAGTTAAGAGACAAGCCTGTGATTCCACTTACACGACGAGCGTGACTTACAACAACACTGTCGAACCAACCTACACGACGAGCACGTCCTGTAACTGTGCCATATTCATGACCTGTTTCACGGATATAATCACCCGTTGCATCATTCAGTTCTGTAGGGAACGGGCCATCTCCAACACGAGTAGTGTAGGCTTTAGCAACCCCGATAACCTGTTTAATCTTAGAAGGTCCAACACCAGAACCTATGCATACGCCACCTGCAGAAGGGTTAGAAGAAGTAACAAACGGATACGTACCTTGATCGATATCAAGCATTACCCCTTGTGCACCTTCAAACAATACTTTGCGGTCTGCATCAATAGCTTCATTAAGAATGACCGACGTATCTGTCACATAATTACGCAGCACTTCCGCATATTCCAGGTACTGAGTCAGAATCTCTTCAACGTCAAGAGCTTCCGCGCCATATACTTGAGTAATCACTTGGTTCTTCTCTTCCATCAAGTGACGAAGTCTCAATTCGAATTCCTCAGCGTCCATCAGGTCAGCAATACGGATACCGTTACGTGCAGCCTTATCCATGTAACATGGACCGATACCTTTGCGTGTTGTACCAATCTTGTTCGGACCCTTGCGGTCTTCTTCCAGAGCATCCAGTACCATGTGATAAGGCATAATAACATGAGCACGATCGCTGATCACTAAGTTCTTAGTGTCAAAACCGTTCTCGTGAATATAATTAATTTCTTGGATCAAGGCAGCTGGATTAATAACCATCCCGTTACCAATCACACAAGTCTTTTCTTTATAAAATACACCAGAAGGGATTAAGCTGAGCTTAAACTTCTCACCGTCAATCAGAATCGTGTGACCGGCATTATTGCCCCCTTGATAACGGGCAACCACATCTGCACTTTCCGCTAGAAAGTCAGTGATTTTCCCTTTACCTTCGTCTCCCCATTGTGTTCCCACGACGACTACCGTTGACATGTTCATTCCTCCGTAGGTGCTAGCCAGCACCATTATTTTTCATAATATGGGCCCTGTACGTCATTCTTATGTACGTAGCCCTCCGGACTCCAAGCGGATTTACCCACTAAAGGACAATACTCAGTGTAACAGCCGTTTTTTTCAAAGTCAAATAAAACGAACGATTACACAAAGAAATGTGCAATCGTTCGGATATCATACATGACAGGTTACCCAGCAAATGGTTCTGCATGTGCTCGCTCGTAGTTAACGAACTTGTTGAAATTTTTGAGGAAGACAAGCTCTACTGTCCCAACGGGACCATTACGCTGTTTAGCTATAATAATTTCAATAATATTTTTCTTCTCAGTGTCCTGATTGTAATAGTCGTCACGATACAGGAACGCAACAATGTCGGCATCCTGCTCGATAGAACCGGATTCACGCAAGTCACTCATCATCGGTCGTTTATCCTGACGCTGCTCCACACCCCGGCTAAGCTGCGACAGGGCGATAACCGGCACGTCCAATTCGCGGGCAATCTGCTTCAGTGTACGGGATATATCCGATACTTCCTGCTGACGGTTTTCCCCGCCTTTACCGCGGCCCTGAATGAGCTGCAAGTAGTCAATGACAATCATCCCCAGGCCCTTTTCCTTCTTGAGCCTCCGGCATTTTGCACGAATATCCGTTACAGTAATCCCTGCTGTATCATCGATATAAATCTCCGCCTCCGATAGGGACTGAATGCCCATAGTCAGCTTCGACCAATCATCATCACTCTTGAAGTCACCGGTACGCATAGTATTCGCATCCAGATTAGCTTCGGCACAAATCATCCGCTGTACTAGCTGCGGCGCAGACATTTCCAGACTAAATATGGCAACCGTCTCTTTGGCACGTACGGCCACATTCTGAGCAATATTTAGCGCGAATGCTGTCTTACCTACAGAAGGTCGGGCTGCAACAATGATCAAATCATTGCGCTGGAATCCATTAGTCATATGGTCTAAATCCACAAATCCCGTTGGAATACCTGACATGCCGCCCTTATCTTTATTCTGATGAAGGAGTTCAACCTTATCAAATACTTCCATCAATACATCGCGGATTGCGATAAATCCACTGCCGCTGCGCCGGTTAGAGATTTCAAGAATTCGCCGTTCTGCATCACTCAGCATATCGGCTACATCTTCGCCACCGGTGTAACCCTCGCTTACGATCTGCGTCGCTGTACGAATCAAACGCCGTAGCATAGCCTTTTCTTCAATAATCTGCGCGTAGTATTCTACGTTAGCCGCAGTAGGCACAGCATGCGCCAGCTTAGCTAGGTAGCTAACACCACCAATATCTTCGAGTTCTCCCTTGTCCTGCAGTCTAGAAGTAAGCGTAACAAGATCAATCGGCTGGCTCTCTTCTCCGAGCTGCACCATCGCCTCAAAAATCATTTGATGCGCTTTATCGTAGAAGTCTTCGGTATTCACCCGTTCCATTGCAGTAATGAGCGCTTCATCCTGCAACAGAACAGCACCAATTACCGCTTGCTCCGCCTCAAGATTCTGCGGGGGAACCCGATCGAAAAAGAGATCTCCACCCATGTTACTCCTCCGTTACCTGAACCTTAAGGGTAGCCTTTACTTCAGTGTGTAGTTTTATACTTACTTGAAATACTCCCAAATGACGAATCGGCTCTCCTAGCTCAATCTTGCGCTTATCAATGGAAATGCTTTGCGTGGCAGCTAGCGTTTCAGCAATTTGTTTGCTCGTGATTGCGCCGAATAGACGGCCGCCTTCACCTGCTTTTGCTTTCATAGTCAAGGTAAGCTCATCTATCTTCTTGCCCAGTTGCTGAGCTTCTTCTTTTTCGTTATCTTTACGGCGTTGTTCAGCAGCTGCTTGATTCTCAAGCGTCTTCACATTACCTTCCGTTGCCGGACGAACTAATCCACGTGGTAATAGGAAGTTCGAAGCATAACCTTCGGATACCTCTTTAACCTGACCTTTTTTACCTTGACCCTTAACATCTTTTATGAAAATGACCTTCATTCGAATAAACCCTCTTTCGATTCGATTTCAGCCAGCACCTGCAGCAGTCTGGCTTCTGCTTCTTTACATGTTCCTTCTAGCTGTACGGCGGCGTTCGATAGATGCCCACCGCCACCCATTTTTTCCATCACGACCTGTACGTTCATACGCCCAAGTGATCGAGCACTAATGCTTATCAGGCCGTCTGGTCGCTCGCTAATGACAAATGAAGCAACTACGTTTGTCATCCCAAGTAATGTATCCGCAGTCTGAGCGATAAGTAGCTGTGGAATCTTCATACCTGGTGCCGTAACGACTAATGCGATTTGATCATAAATCATACGCGCATGTTTGATAATCTCGGCTTTTGAAATATACTCCTGTAAATCCTCCTTCAGCATACGCTGAATAAGAACGGTATCCGCACCATTTCGGCGCAGAAACCCTGCAGCTTCAAATGTACGTGAGCCTGTATGCAGTGCAAAGTGCTTCGTATCTACAGTAATTCCCGCTAAAAGCATTGTAGCATCCAATGGACTAATCTTTACCTTCTCATGGATATATTGAAGCAACTCTGTCACCAGCTCACAGGTTGATGAAGCATAAGGCTCTAAATAGACAAGTACAGCATCGTTGATGAACTCTTCACCTCTACGGTGATGATCCACCACCACGATTCTACTCGCATATTGCACAAGCCGCGGTTCCATTGTCATAGACGCCTTATGGGTGTCCACAACAATAAGCAGTGTATGCTCCGTCATCACTTGTAAAGACTGCTCCGTTGTGATGAATGACTTATACAATTCATCATCTTTCCGAATCTGCTCCATCATGTTCGTTATGGAAGGATTAGGCGTCTCCATCACAATGCTAGCCTCTACATTATACATCTGTGCGGCTCTCAGAAGGCCTATCGCAGCACCAACAGCATCGATATCTGGTGTCCGGTGACCGAGGATCAGCACACGGTCGCTCTCCTGCATTAAATCACGCAGCGCATGCGCAATGACTCGTGCCCGCACTCGTGTACGCTTCTCCGCTGCATTACTCTTTCCACCGTAAAAAGACAACCTCTGACCTGCTTTTACCGCAGCCTGATCTCCACCTCGGCCGAGCGCCATGTCCAAACTGGATTGTGCTAAGGCACCTAGCTCGCTTGCAGAGTCCGCTCCAAAAGCCATGCCAATACTCAGTGTCATTGGCACTTTAAGGTCGGCCGTCATTTCCCTAATCTCATCAAGAATAACGAAACGACTTTCTTCCAGAGCTTGCAGACTGCGATGATTAAGTAGCATTAGATACCGCTCAGACGACAGACGCCGCAGGTAAACTTCAAACTGTTTACTCCATTCGGTGATCTCACTTGCTACCTTAGCGATCAGAGAAGTGCGCTGTTGATCATCCATTCCTTGAGCAGATTCATCTAGATTATCCATCATCACTATGCCAATCGCCAGCTTCTCATCCTCATAACGTTCCCGTAGCACCACAAGCTCAGTGATGTCATACATGTAAAGAATACGTTCACTTGGAATAATGACGGCTTGATAAAATCGTTCATCCACAGTGAGCTCAAGGCGAGTGTCATGCAGTACGCCTTCTTTGTGGACATCC
This sequence comes from Paenibacillus sp. VTT E-133280, assembly GCF_002264385.1. Lineage (NCBI taxonomy): Bacteria > Bacillati > Bacillota > Bacilli > Caryophanales > Paenibacillaceae > Paenibacillus > Paenibacillus sp. VTT E-133280. The sequence goes on along the minus strand of NZ_NFUX01000013.1, from coordinate 32,015 downwards.
CGTTTTCCCGAGACATTTGTCGTAAAAAAAGACTGCATATCCGGCAGCAATTCCAGTAGCGGTTCTCCCACTAAAGACTTGCGCGCAAAAATATCACCCGCGTAGCGGTTATTCCATTCTACCGTTCGATCTTCGCTAAACAGAATGATACCGAGGGGCAGCATACTCACTGCTTCTCCCTCCACTCGCTTAATACGAAAAGTTAATCCATTAATATATTCCACCAGATTGCGGCGGAACGAAATCTCCGTCTTTAGCATATAGAAGCATAATGTACCTGCCAGAAACAGGCTGACGACCCCAAGAGCCCAGTTATAAATACTAACAATTATAATAAGGGCCAACAGCAGCATGAACGCCCATACGGTATGATAGCCGTGCCAGCGTCTTTGCAGAAATTTAGGCATGAACTCTCACCCTATCGTTTCGATTTCGTCACATACTCCCGCAGCGGGAAAGCAAGATCAATAATACCGATAATGCGTAGCGGCGGCAGCAAAATGACCGGTATTGCTAGCAAAATGGCAACCATCTTGTTCCATTTGCGTTCATGCGCCAGGAAGAAGAAAAATCCAATCGCCTGAATCATAAAGCCAATTCGCAGCAACGGCAGTAGATTAGCAGAAATCATGAGGATGTAATTATTCTCTGATCCTGAGAAGAAGAGCTGAAGAACCACACCAATCAAATAATACCAAATAAACGATCTCGAAAGTCTCCATTCACGAGCAGGCTTCATCTTAGGCACTGCATAATTCATGCTGTTCAGAATCGGACGAACAATAGAATGCGTAATGACAGCTATCATGAAAGAGCTTACGATTAGAGTCATTGGGATCATTTGAACCGTCATATGACTTAGCTTGTTTACATCCTCAGTCGTAAAACCAAGGTCCGTAAACAGTGGATTAGCGGTACCCAGATCAGACAGAGGCGAGTTAACCATCTGCAGCACATCGTTCACATAGGTAGACAAATCAAAATTAAATAACGCCGTACCGAGTAATAAGAGTACCAGGAATTCTCCAAGAATCGTAACTGTACCTGCAATCACGGTAGATACTGCTGAAGCATGTCTTTTATACCAACGTCCCATAACCAGAGCAGGTATTAAGAAATACGCCGCGATCAGCACATAAATAGGTGTAATCAGACCAACAATCAGCAACACCGGTAATACATGTAGAACGAATTGTTTGGTGTTCAGCGTAGTGAATAACACTACTGCCGGAACAATCATAAATAGGGTAGTGATGATGAGCAATGGAGTCGTTAAACTAAGCAGCAAAAGTAAGTACGCTACACTCCAAGCCACAGATGACCAGCGAAATTTCAACAGTATTCACCTCTTACGCATATGTTCTTCTAAAGCAGATATATCTTGATACCATTCTTCCAGTTGATGCCCTTCCTGCTTATGCTTTCTGAGCTTCTCGAGTAGCAAGTCATCTAATTGCCGATAAGGAATCCCTAGTCTGCGGCCCAAAATATAAGAGCTCATAATCAAACTAGCCAGGCTGTCCCCCACACGGGTAGTACTGCCTTCCCATAACGCTTTAAATAACCGAGAAACTTGGTCAATCACTTCTGTTTTTAACCATTCAATTACCTTGGCGCGTTTAGCTACATCCAGATCCTTCGGCACATTGGACACGTCTCTCTACCTCCGGCAAAAAGCTTTATTCTCAATTATAGCATAAAAAATTCCGTGTCACACAAGGGCGCCCCGCGCACCTTAAGTATGCTTCAACAAGGGATGAACTAGTACTTCTTACATTTTTAAAAAAGACCTGCTTTCCGTTATCGCCGGAAATACAGGCCTTGTTCCGATTGCTTCTATTACCGCGAATAAATTGGGCTATAATGACTCTTGTGATTGTTTTGATACAAATTTCTCACAATATTCTATGACTTGACTCCGGCGAACGATGCCAATAAACCGGTTCATATCATCGACTACAGGAACAAAGTTCTGTACCTTAGCCAAATTAATCAGATCTTCCATATCCGCATCAATCGACACAGGTCTGTTATTCATTCTCAACGGCAAATCTTTAAGCAAGAATTTTGAAGCGTTCTCGAAAGTAACCTTGCCCTCGGATTCCTTCATATACCAGAGCAGATCACCCTCTGTAACCGTACCAGCATATTCTCCATTTCGGTTAAGAATAGGGACAGCAGTATAACGGTGATACTCCATCCTCTCCAACGTTTGGCGTAGCGTTGAATCGATCGTTACGCAAGCGACTTCCTGTTTCGGAAGTAAAAAAAATGCAATATTCATCTCTTGATCCTCCTCAAAGAGTTCCGAAGGAATTACGGTTCTTTAACTTCCTTTTACTGCCATGCAAAATTATTAATACGTGGCAGCTTAATAATAGTTCCAATACATTATAGCATGAAGACAGTAAGCAGCAGCCATAAGAATGTGAATGGCTGCTGCAATTAATTATATGAGTTTGAACTCCACTTTAGAATTATTGCGTAACTGCTGTTGATTTAGGCTCCAGTGCATTACTTGCTTTTCCCGGCTCAATTAGCTGATCTACAGGTGTTGCCGCACTCATCCAGTTGTCGATCATCGCCTTAGCTTCACTCAAATCCTCTTCATCAACGATATCATAATAAACACCATCCATACGTTTACCTTCGCCCATGACTGTGAAGCTTGAGATATCCATGCCTTTTCCGCCCATGAATTTTTTGGCTAGACTGATGATCATCGAAGGCTCTATATCAGTTTTGAAATTATCTCCCATAATATCCAACAACTTCGGAATGTTGCCAATTTGACTGATGGATAACATTTTATTTGCTACGACATCAATAAAAACCTGTTGACGTTTGGTACGGTTAAAGTCACTATCCTCACGATAACGCGTATAGTTCAGTGCTTCTTGTCCGTTATAAAGCGACTTGTTAGCTTCAATTGTAAACTTTTCATGATCCTTACCTTTGTTCACAATGTCTTTCTTAATCGGCAGCGGAACGCCTCCAATAGCATCTACAGCATCCTTGAGTCCTTGGAAATTTATTGTCGCATAATATTGAATATCATGACCAAGCAGTGCTTCTAGGGAATCCTTGGCCATCTGTTGCCCCCCAAAAGCATAGGCATGTGTAATCTTATCCTTTTTATTATCCTTATGACCTATAATTTCTGTATACGTATCACGCGGAATAGAAATAAGCAGGATCTTATAGTCCTCAGGACGAACAACAGCGTACATCATGGTATCTGAACGTGCCGTTTCATTATCACGTTGATCGGTACCTAAGAGCATGATTGAGAACGGATCGCTCTTGTACACAACCGGTTCTGGCTTAACCTTGTTATCATCCTTGAGTGGCTGGTAAGATTCTTCCTTTAGCTTAGTTTCAACCCGATCAGACAAAAAGAGGTCGAAGGCTAATACAGCCAGGGAATTCCGAAACAGAAAGCCTCCCGCTATAATAACAACGAGAACAATGAGGGCGATATATCTTTTCTTTATTTTTTTCATCTTTGATTGCTTCATTTTTGATTCCTTCTTTATTGTAGAATAATTGCTTGCCATATATATAATGCTTCCTGAATCTTTATCAGGCAGTCATGACTTTATTTCTCACGGCGATCAACTGTCCCTTATTCCATTATCTTATTGTCCCCCCTTTCAGGAAATTCAGGTCATTCAAAATTATAGAAAAAAAGTTTTTGGCGGCTCTAAAATAATGTGGACTAAAACAATATTTCTATTGTAATCACTAAATGGATAAAAAGAAACCACAAATAACGACATGAATAGGGAAAAAGCACCAAACCAAGTAATAAATACTGGTATGGCGCTCCGACTTTAGTTCCTAATTGTGAGCGGATTCATCATATGTTTAACCCGATCTCCGGATTGTAAACCACGAAAAAATCCGTAATCAAATAATTTTGCTGCACCTTCAAATCGGCTCTCATATGTCTTTGCCCCCATAACAACTGCAATAAGCCTATGCCCGTCCCGCTGAGCCGAGCCTGCAATGCAGTATCCTGCCCGGGTATTGTGTCCAGTCTTTAAACCATCTGTACCCTCATAAGCGTAAATGCCACCCATAGCTGGCAACATGAAATTGCTATTACTTACATATAACCCCTTATCCTTCAAATGCATTTGTGTACGGCTAGAAATATTGAGAATATCCGGATGATGATAGATTAGTGCGGCAGCCAGTTTAGCGGTATCACGAGCTGTCATCATTGTCTCACCGCTGACATGCATATTCGGATCAGTGAAACCAAGATCCTTACCTGATAGTCCCGTTGCATTAGTAAATATTGTGCGAGTAGATAAACCTAGACTACGTGCCTTGTCGTTCATCATGAGCACAAAAGAGGCTTCTGAACCAGCCATAAACTCTGCCAATGCAACAGTAGCATCGTTCGCAGAATATATAGTGACTCCTTCAAATAATTCCCTTATAGTATAGAATTCTCCCCGCTTCAATGAGAGACTTGTGCCGCCCATTTTACTTGCATAGGCACTAATTGGGACTCTATCCTCCCATCTAATCATTCCAGAGGAGATTTGATCCAGCACAATCATTTCTGTCATTAATTTAGATACACTGGCCGGTGGCATGGGTACATCACCATTAATATCCACCCATATATCTCCGGTATCCATATCTAGAAGCACTGCTGATTCGGCGTCAATATTCGGTTTAAAACCAAGCCCTGTTGGCCTCCATACCGCAATCAAGACAACGACTAATACAGCTGCGATTGCCCCCACTACTATCCGTCTCTTCATCGTCGTCATCCTCCATACTATATATGACGAATGAAACTACAATTTGATTTCACTTTTCACAAAAAATTATTATTTTATTTTTCGTCCTCTTCCTTAATCCACCATTTATAAGGGTCTATAATCGTACTGATAGAATTCACACGAATGCCCTGTAGGCGCTTATTTACTGGAACAATGGCTTTTCGTTCGGCAAAAAAGATCATAGGTACCTCTTCATTAACCAGCTTCTGCCACTCATAATATATTTCTTTACGATAATCCATGTCGTATGCCTTCATACTTACGCCTTCACGAATCAGCTCTTCATTCCGCTCTGAAGACCAACGTGGATAGTTCCATAGATCATTTTCTCTCCATAGACCTGTTGGATCGGGATCACTCGCAAGCCCCCATACTCCGTAAAAGAGTTCAATTGACGGATCGTCGGCTTCCACTGCGTCGTAAAAGTTGTGGAATTCCTTTAATGCTCCACCGTTTAGCTGTACATCTAGTCCAACATCACGCCAATTTCTTAAAATAGCTTTGGCACGTAGCTCTGCTGTTTGACTGCCTAGCATAGAATCAAAATGGATCTTCAGCTTCTGACCCTTTGGGTCTTCCCGTAATCCATCACCGTCTAGATCCAAGAACCCGGCAGCATCCAGCAGTTCTTTAGCCTTAGTAGGATTATAAAGATAAGTATTAATCTCAGTATCAGGAATCTTCGCCCAGCTAGTGCTAGATATTGGAGTCTCTATAGGCTCAGCTAGACCGTGGGAATATGCTTTAATGATTCCTTCACGATCTAAAGCATAATACATAGCTTGCCGTAATCTTTTATCTTTAAATTTAGGGTTATCCATTACAATTTTTTCGGTTTTCGTATCCCAATGCCCGAACTTAAAACCTATATATTCATAGCCCAGCTCAGCAGTTTGCAGGATGTTTACATTCTCCAGTTTATTTAGATCATCATAAGCATCACGAGGGGCTGACTCTATATCGATTTCTCCTGTTTGAAAGCGTTCAGTCACTTCCTTATCGTCAAATGCCTTATACACTATCCCATCCAATAGGGCTTTGCCCTTATAATATTGATCAAAACGTTTCATTTCTACCCTCTGGCCAGGCTGAATATGTTCAACCTCAAAAGCACCAATGCCTATAGGAGATTTTCGCATCTGGTCACTTTCAGGCATATCTTTAACAGCAATTCCAGTATAGTATTTTTTATTCATCGGATAGGGCCACAGACTATCGATTGTGTTTACCCGTGCAGCCGTTACAGTTATTTTCAAAGTATAAGGATCTATGACCTTCAATCCCGATATGCTCTTCGCTTCTCCCTCATGATAGGCTTCTGCACCCTGAATCATTTCAACACTATAATAATGCGAGCCCGTATAATCTGGACTAGCAATCGTTTCAATTGCGAATTTCCAATCCTCTACCGTTAATTCATCACCATTATGCCAACGGATGCCCGGTTTAATTTTAAAGGTAAATACTTTATGATCATCAGATTCCTGCCAAGAGGCGATATTAGGAACCGTCACTAGTTCATCATTAACCTGAAACATCGGCTCAGTAATAAACTCCAGCACATGAAAATCATCTTCCCCTTCATAAAAAGCAGGCTCAAACAAACCCGTAAATGGTGAGGAGAATCCGTAGGTAACTACTCCACCAGCCTGTGGCTTATCGTCTACTAAATTATGGCGCGAAGATAATGGATTACTGCTGGAAGTTGCCCTACTACATGCTGACAATAAAGTTGCCATCACGAGCAGCGTTAACAACAACCTGCATATTTTCTTATTATTCATGTGTTTCTTCCCTTCTCTAGTTGAACATATATCTACATATAAGCTATGGAATATAAATAGTTTCACTGTAACAAAGTTTTTCTGGCGTTACAATAACTTCTAAGCCCTAGGCCTTTACTCCTGCTTGAATTTCACATATTTCGTTATATCTAAAAAAAAGACCTGTCTTTTGGACAGATCTTCATTGCATTTATTCTTCCTTTATTCTTCCTCTCTATGCGTAATCCTTAGACCCTCAACATGTTTACGCTGCATCAATTTGCGCTTTTTACGAGTATCTTTACTCTCAAAAATAACATCAAAGTCATACTCCTCCGGATATAACTCCTCTTTTGAAAGGTATGGCTTCAACCGCTTATGGTTAATTCTCAGCTTTTGCTTCTGGATCATCACGCCAACCATTCCTAAATGATCTCTCTTCTCATACACGATCCCTGTCCGGCCGAGTGAAGTTACCACAACTGCATCTCCAATTTCAAATTGGACGACCAGCTTCTCCTTGCTGCTGACGGATGGAGTAACCTCCTCTTCTGTGTTGTCATTTGCCTCTACGGCGTGCTTAACATGCCCCTTCTCTCCCTCTTTGCTAAAAAGACTTCCCCAAGCCTCACCGCCGCCTTTCTGCAACCTTTGTTGCTGCGCCTCTACGATTTCCCATGATCGCTTGATAACGTTATCCTGTATCCCCAGCTTCTTTGCAATTTGCAGCGCGTAACTCTCCCCCGCTTCTCCAATCGTTAATCGATACAACGGCTGTAGTGTTTCTTTGTCGAATTCCATTCTTGCGTTTTGAAAGCCAGTCGTTGCAGCAGCAAAGGCTTTTAACTCATTAAAATGTGTGGTAACAATAATATTTGCCCCTTTACGGCTCAGCTCTTCCAGAATCGCGATAGAGAGCGCAATGCCTTCCCCGGGATCCGTACCAGCCGCCAGCTCGTCAATGAGCAGCAGCACACCTTTAGATGCATCTCTCAGCATCCCCTCAATACTCTTCATTTGCGCCGAAAATGTACTAAGTGATTGTGCCAAACTTTGTCCGTCGCCGATTACACTGATCACATCTGTAAAAATAGTAAATTCGCTGCCCTCCTCGACCGGAATTAACAGCCCTGATTGAGCCATGATCGTCAGTAGCCCCAGTGTCTTGAGGACTACAGTTTTGCCGCCTGTATTCGGACCTGTAATAATGAGGGATTTATAGCCCTTACCCACCTCCAAATTGATCGGAATCATCCCCTTCAGCATGGGGTGTCTGCCTCCGTTCATCTTAAGAAATCCTCTCGCGTTCAGAGTAACAGCAGATGCCCCCAGCGTTCGCGCATATTTAGCTTTGGCAAAAATAAAATCATAGGTGCCCGTAACCTCAATATTAAGCTGCAGTGCGGTCTGTTCCTGTTCTACCAAGCTAGTTAGCATGCTGAGGATTACAGCTTCTTCTCGCGCCTCTTCCCCTAATAATAAATCAAGCTCTATCTGGAGGGCAGCGATCTCGTCTGGTTCGATAAACACCGTCTGTCCACTTGTGGATTGATCAAGAACAGATCCTTTTATTTGCTTATGATATTCTCGTTTTACGGGGATAACATAACGCCCACCCCGCTGGCTGTAGATATTCTCCTGTAAAATCGATTGATGGCGTGACATAATTCCGTCAATTTTTTTATGAAGACGTTCTTTAGCCACTACAATCCGTTTACGAACTCGCTCTAACCCCTTACTTGCCCCATCGTCAATCGCACCAAAACGGATACAGCGATCAATAGCCTCCCTCACGTCATTTAACTCCATCAGCGAGGATGCATATACTGCAATCCGTGGAGCACTCTGTTCTTTAGAGGCCATATATTTGCGCAGTTGACTACAGCTCTTAAGAAATGTAGCAACCGCAGTGAAATCTTGCTCACTATACAAATATCCAGTCCCCATTAAGGACATAATCCACTCAATGCCTTCTAATGAAGGAATGGGTACACTCGATCCTCGTTCCAGCAGTTCTTTAGCTTCAGAAGTTTCCTCCATTGCTCTTTGAATCGTCGGCAGAGAGGTCATTGGCATAAGCTCTCCTACAGCTTTTTTCCCTACATAAGATACTGCATGACGACCAAGTTCAGTTTTAATAATTTCGTATTCCAATGTGCTTAAGCTTTGTAAGTTCACAGCAAATCCTCCTTCAAATCTCTATTATTGGCTTAGACCTAATTCTCCCTAACGCAAAGAAGGGCAAAGAATGCCACTATGGCAGTCCTTGCCCTTCTTTTTATGCTGATGCCCCCTATGGTTCTAAGGCTCCCGAAATTGAAAACAGGTGCCGAAAAACAAAAAAACCGTGCATAAGAGCACGGTTAATTACAAAGAGAACAACAGCCGTAAAGAGGCCATTTGACGCTTCGTGTGTTCTTAACTAAATCATCCACCCGTAAGGAACAACAGACTGCTGCGTAATACGAACGCAAATAAAGCACGTAATCGCCTCATGACGAGCCTGCTAAAGTCTTCCTAATCAAGTGTTATGAAATTGCTAGTTAAGAACGTTCACCGACATCAAAATTTCCCCTTTAGTTATAGAATAGCTGTAATTTAACACATAACAGTGCCAACGTCAAACGATTCCACACCCAAATGATTTAATTTCATGCTTACCGCACTAATAATGCTTCCTTTTCTGCATACAAAAAAGCAGCCGGTTTCCCGACTGCTTTTATAAAACGTCCTATTCCGTTGTGTAAGGAAGCAACGCGATTTGACGCGAGCGTTTTACAGCAATGGTAAGAGCGCGTTGGTATTTTGCACTAGTACCTGTTACACGACGTGGCAAAATCTTTCCACGTTCGCTGATGAACTTCTTAAGAAGTTCGGTATCTTTATAATCAATGTGAGTAATCTTGTTCACAGTGAAAAAGCAAACTTTTTTACGCTTGTTGCGTCCACCACGACGTGCCGGTCTTTTGTCGTTGTCGGCGCCTTCTCTTGGTTTAAAAGCCATATTCTTTTCAGTCCTTCCTAATTAAAATGGCAAATCATCATCCGATATATCAATCGGTTTACCATCGCCCGAAAAAGGATCTTGAGTATTGTTGTTACGCGAGAAATTATTGTTGTTATTTCCGCGTCCAGCGTTACCACCGCCACCATATGCTGGCTCTTCAGGCATACTACTTGCACCACTTGAAGTATTTCCACCTTCACGGCTCTGTGAAGATTCCAGGAAACGAACATTATCAGCAATAACTTCAGTTACGTATACACGTTTGCCTTCGTTATTCTCATAATTCCGCACTTGGATGCGTCCTTCCACTGCTGTCAGACGACCTTTGCGCAAGTAATTGGCACAGGTTTCTGCTAGCTGTCTCCAGGTTACAACCGGGATGAAGTCTGCCTCACGTTCACCGTTCTGGCCCGTAAAGTTACGATCTACGGCTAGCGTAAATTGCGTTACGGCAACACCAGCGGGAGTATAACGAAGTTCCGGGTCACGGGTCAACCGTCCGATCAAAATGATACGGTTCAACAATTCTGGTCCCCTCCTTTAGAGCGATTCATTACAAAGCTTGTCAAGATCTTAAGCAACGTCGTTCGTAATGAGATAACGAATAACTTCGTCAGAAATCTTCATAAGACGTTCTAATTCAGTAACTACTGCAGGTTCTGCATTGAAGTTAACCAAAACATAAACGCCATCACGGAATTTCTTGATCTCATACGCAAGACGGCGTTTACCTTGCACTTCGTGCTTTGTAATTTCCCCGCCATTGGAGATGATGCCTTGGAATTTATCGACTGCTGCTTGAACGGCTTCTTGTTCAATGTCAGGACGAATAATGTACATCACTTCATATTTGCGCATAATTTTCACCTCCTTATGGTCTGAGGCCCCTAATCACGTCAGGAGCAAGGAACGAGCACAAACATAGACTCGCACCTGATTAATATACCAAAATGAACAGCAGAGTGCAAGCAATATTAATACAGGACAATCCATCACCCTCTTTTTACATGAAAAAAACACTACCTGCGCACAATAATTACGAATTCATCTACATTAAAAAGGAGGAATAATAATGGGTGAGAAGACGGAATATGAAGAAGGCGACAAAGCCCCCAATCCAGGCATGTATACAGAGGTAGGAGAAGCGCGAAGCTTCCATACTGAGATTTCAAATCCACAGCACATCAAGATGGAAAAAGGGGACACCTTCCCTGAGACCACCAACAAAAATCGGAAGTGGAAAAAGGTTGAAAAGGCACGGGTACATTAATTGAAAAATAAATGTGTATAAAAAAATCGATAATACACATACTATACTCAGGCAGTACAAAAGAGAGGTGTGGTTCCGTTGGCCGTCGTAGACGAACACAATCACAGGAGATCTGATTCAGCATCTATTGTAAGCTGGGAAGAGTAGTGGGTTATTGCCTTAAAAAAGCATTAGCCTCAGCAACGCCTAATTCACTTTAGTCGCTATAAACAGAGAAATTCCAAACATCATTGATGTACTGCCTCCTGAAGAAGGACCCGAAAGGGGCCTTCTTTTTGTGTTGTATAGAATTCGTTTATAGGCTATTATAGACACAAAAAAACCTCCGTTGCAGGAACGAAGGATTCATTAAAGGTTATATTATGCTGAAGTGGCGGAGAGGGTGGGATTCGAACCCACGCACGCTTTGACACGCCTAACTGATTTCGAGTCAGCCCCCTTGGGCCTCTTGGGTACCTCTCCGCAGCAAAAATAATTGTATCATGCAGACATGCCATTTGCAAGCTTAATTATTGTCTGTATTTTCCTCCAAAGAACGCAGTACCTTCTTCATATTCTTCTCGAATTTGGCACGGGGAATCAGGACACTATGCTGACAGCCTGTACATTTTATTCGGATATCCATCCCCATGCGAATAATTTCCATTTCATTAGATCCACAAGGATGCTGCTTCTTCATTTGTACTATATCCCCAAGCTGAAAAACTTTACGTTCCACTATTCTTCCCCCTCTTCTCCTTCTTGTGCAGCTGCGATTTGCCGTCTTGATCCAGTGTTTGCCGACCCTGTAACTTCTAGTGCATGTTCAGTTTTTGCAAGATCTATTTCAGCCTTCGCCTCTGCTTCTGCTTTCTTACGTGCTTCCTCTTCCGCTTGAGCCTGTTCCAGTGTGTTTTGTTTCTCTAGTGCCTGTTTGATATCGTTTTGAATTTGTCTTTCCGCTGCATCTCTTGCATTAGGAGCACAACTGGCTGCTATACGAATCACATATTCCGAGGTACTCATGGACTGTATACCGAGCACATTAGGGTAAGCAAGCACATTGGAGTTGCGCTCTTCTATTCCTTTTAGCGCCTCGCCAATTAATCCTAACGTAGCTTCCAAGCTTCGCTCCATTTTAACAGGAACATCAACTACAGCCAATGCATTGGAAAGAGAATAGTTCGTCACATTCGTAATTAGTCCATTAGGGATAATAAATACTTCTCCGGTAGCACTAAGAAGTCTTGTTGTTCGTAATCCGATTAATTCAACAGTTCCTTTATAAGTACCTGTCTGAATCACATCACCCACTGCAAATTGGTCCTCCAAAATAATAAAGAAGCCGGTAATAACATCCTTCACCAGACTTTGTGCTCCAAAACCTATTGCGAGACCGAGCACACCCGCTCCGGCCAACAAGGGTGCTAAGTCGAAGTGGAACTCTGAAAGAACGATCATGATCATCACAAAATTACAGATAACCGTTACTACATTTTTCATCAATTCGCCTACCGTAGTAAATCTTCGCGTGTTAGAGAGAATTCTGCCACCAGTTTTACGCTCAAGCGAACGATCAATAATATTAGAAACAATCTTAATGATAACCCTCGTTAAGAGGAAAATAATAAGAATTCGCAAACTTGCGAATAAGACATTAGCCCACATATCAGCATCGGTAAACCAATTCCACACCTTATCTTTAAAACGTAAAGCATCTTTTACAGCATCACCGGGAGTAGCAGCCTCCAATATCCACCTATTCATATCGTGTATTCCTCCCTACCTCTCAATCAGTATGTAGTTCTCGTTGTGTTTTCCGTAGATACCGCGAATCTCGATATTCTGCTCAGTTACAATCCTCTGCACCTCTACCAGCGCACTTTGATAAAACTGAATCGATATCGCGCACCCTGCCGTGATCTCTTTCGGGGTCGGGAATATATCAATCTCAATTTCTGCATATTCAAGCAACATTTCAGCACGAAGCGCCTGCTGGGTAGAGTCAAACGCGATCAACATCTCTTCTTGCATTTACGTTACGCCTCCCATAGGTTTATCGTCCTATCTCTTGCCGTTGTAGTATAAAACCCCTCTTCTATCCATATACTAGATACCATCAAATAGAATCAGCCTCAGAAAGGAAGATAGTATGAATTTTCCATCCAAAGCTACATCAGCGCAAGAAACATCCTGTTTAAAAATATCACATACCGATCCCGATATCTATTCTGCTATTACACACCGACTACTTTTCCATTTTGCACGTACACGCCCTGAGACACAGATTGTCGTCATTTGTGTGGGTACAGACCGATCCACAGGAGACTCTCTTGGTCCTTTAGTTGGTACTGCATTGTCACGTTTTCATAGTCCGCTGTTTCATTTATATGGAACGCTTGAAAATCCTGTCCATGCCGTTAATCTTGAGGAAACTTTGACCCTAATCAATGAAAAATATAGCAACCCTTTTGTCATCGGTATAGATGCTTGTTTAGGTCACTCTACTAGCGTGGGCTGTATCCAAGTTGTTGAAGGACCTCTACGACCGGGCGCTGGCGTAAATAAACAATTGCCGCCGGTAGGTGATATCCATTTGACAGGAATCGTTAATGTCGGCGGCTTTATGGAGTATTTCGTATTACAGAACACGCGATTAAGTTTAGTGATGCGATTATCTGATATTATAGCGACAAGTCTATATTCTGCCTTAAAGCAATGGAATCTTCATGCTAGGTCCGCTGCAACGCGAGAGTAACGACTTCTTTTTCTTCAGGTGATAGCACATATTGTGATTCACCATTCTGCATAGGTTTAGAGTAAATGTAAGAATTCTCACGATTATGAAGACTGGTTAATACAATGCCACTGCTGTTGTCATCCAGTATAGCGACTGAGAAACTCAGATCATTGCCACGTTCACCAAAGGCATTATAACGCTTCAGCGCAATATTGGACTTCATGCCACGCATTCTAGTTTGAGTTGCTTCTAATACGGATTTTTGCTCACGTTGTTCTTCTTCCAGCATGTCGCTTTGGTTCTTCAGATCAATTAGAAGGCCTTCCAGATCCTCCACACCGTTCCCAGCCATCATGGCCTCATATTTACGCCGCATAGCACGCAGCTTAGCCCCCTGGGCGATCACAGTGATTACCAGCACCAACATAATTACTGTAAAACCAAACACAAACCACTGCAACTGCTCACTAATTAATTGATTTAATTCAGACATGAATGGACCATCCTTTTTATTCATCTGCTGCGGGCATTGCCATATAACTCATCCATAGCAGCCAGCATTCTGCTTATATTATGCTCTGTCGTATCTACACCTACACTCGCCCGAACAGCACCACTCTCTAGCGTATCAACTGCCTTATGTGCCAAAGGGGTACAATGCATACCTGCTCTAACCGCTATTTTATAATCACGATCTAGACGGTGAGCGATATTCGCTGACTCTTCTCCATCCACCACAAACGATACAATACCCGTTCTTGGAGCGCCTAGTGAGGGTCCTAATAGTCTAATGCTCGGGATGTGAGACAAACCCTCCATTAGCCTTTGAGTTAACGCCCACTCTCTCTCATGAATAACGCTCATCCCTAAAGATTGTACCTTTTGAACACCTGCTAGTAAACCGGCAATCCCTACCGTATTTTGCGTCCCTGCTTCATACCGATCTGGACGAACATTGGGCTGTTCGCTATTTTCCGATTGACTACCTGTCCCTCCATACATTAAGGGTTCAAGATCCAATTCAGGTGATATATAAAGTCCGCCGGTTCCTTGTGGTCCAAGTAGTCCTTTATGCCCCGGAAATGCCAATAAGTCTATATTCATTTTTTTAACATCAATATCAAGTGAACCCGCGCTTTGAGCTGCATCTACCAGAAATACGGCGCCATGAGATTTAACGATATCGCCAATATCGTTAATAGGCAGTATGCTTCCAAGTAAATTGGAGCTATGATTGCAAATGACCAGTTTGGTGTTTAAGCGAAAAGCATTTTCGAGTTCTAGTAAATCCAATTGTCCTTCACGATCTACTTTTAGATAGTCCACTTTTATCCCTAGAGTCTTACGCAAGTATTCCAGCGGCCGTCTCACAGAATTGTGTTCTGTCATGGTTGAAATCACGTGATCTCCCGCTTTAAGCGTCCCTCTGATCGCCATATTTAAACTCATCGTAGTATTATGGGTAAAAGCTATATCTTGCGCATTAGATACACCGAACAACTTAGCCAGCGCACTCCGTGTTCTTACTAACACTCGGCCGCTTCCTATCGCTAGCGAGTAATTCCCTCTACCAGCATTCGCTCCTGACTGCAGAGCATTCATCATCGCAGCTGCAACCTCTGGTGGTTTAGGCCATGAGGTAGCGGCATGATCCAGATATACGAAGTCTTCCATAACCTCGCTCCTCGTCTATTACCCTTTTTTAATCAACTTATTCAAAAAAACATACCCCTAATTATCCGATTAAGGATATCTCAGGATATGTTCTTAGCATAGATACCCATTTAGTTACCCAATAATTCCAACAATCTTTCTAAATCCTGAGTACTGTAGTAATTCAGTTCAATCTTCCCTTTTTCCTTACCCTGTTTTATTTTCACCGTTGTTTTAAAACGTTCACGCAATACTTCCTCTACATTATCAATATAGGGATCACGTTTAACAACTTTCACTTTAACTCCATTTGCAGGTTTACGGTCTAAGTTCTTCACTGTTTCTTCTAATTCTCTGACGCT
Organism: Paenibacillus sp. VTT E-133280; assembly: GCF_002264385.1. NCBI lineage: Bacteria > Bacillati > Bacillota > Bacilli > Caryophanales > Paenibacillaceae > Paenibacillus > Paenibacillus sp. VTT E-133280. The sequence goes on along the minus strand of NZ_NFUX01000013.1, from coordinate 16,442 downwards.
CCACTGTTGTTCCACGCATTGTTCGGCCAGTTGTTTAATCACTTCTGGATCCTTTAAAGCAACAATCGCCCGTGCATGCCCCATTGACATTGTTCCACGTGAAACATATTCTTTTACTTCTTCAGGTAAAGAAAGCAATCTCAGGAAGTTGGCGATATGTGATCTGGACTTTCCCACCTTAAGCGAGAGTTCTTCCTGCGTAAGTGAAAATTGATCCATTAGGCCTTGGTAAGCCACAGCAATTTCCATTGCATTTAAGTTCTCACGTTGTAAGTTCTCGATTAATGCAATCTCCATGACCTGTTGATCACTAAGATTTCTAACGACTGCTGGAATTGTAGCTTTGCCACAATATTGCGAGGCCCGGAATCTGCGTTCGCCGGCAATGATCTCATACCCCTTCAATACGCTACGAACAATGATCGGCTGGATCACGCCATGTTGTCTGATCGATTCTGCTAGTTCTTGAATGGCCTCTTCATTAAAATCTTTGCGCGGTTGATATGGATTAGCCCGGAGTTGAGCTAAAGGGATCTCAACTACCTTATCATCTTCATTAATTGATAAAGAAGGGATTAGCGCATCCAGACCTTTTCCTAAACGTTTACTCATAAGAAATCACTTCCTTTGCCAACTCTAAATACACTTCTGCTCCTTTAGAGCGAGGATCATAAGTAATAATGGATTGCCCATGAGACGGCGCCTCACTTAACCGGACATTCCGAGGAATAATCGTTCTATATACTTTTTCTTGGAAATACTTCTTAACCTCTTCTATTACTTGAATTCCCAGATTGGTACGGGCATCAAGCATAGTCAATAATACTCCCTCTATCTTCAGATGCGGGTTGAGATTTTTTTGCACCAGACGAACGGTGTTTAATAGCTGACTCAAGCCCTCAAGCGCATAATATTCACACTGTATCGGGATGATTACCGAATCCGCTGCAGTAAGGGAATTGATCGTCAAAATTCCCAGTGAAGGCGGACAATCGATGATAATATAATCATAATTATTTTTAACCGCATTTAGCGCCTTCTTTAGCTTTAGCTCTCTGGAAATCGTTGATACCAACTCAATCTCCGCGCCTGCCAATTGAATCGTCGCCGGAATGATATGCAGCCCTTCATTTTGAGTTTCCAGTATGGTTTCTAGAGGATTTACCTCATTTATAAGAATGTCATATATACAATTCGCCACGTCAGCCTTGTTGATGCCAACGCCGCTAGTAGTGTTACCTTGAGGATCGATATCAACTAGAAGCACTCTTTTTCCTAATGTAGCCATACCGGCACCTAGGTTCACGGAGGTTGTTGTTTTACCGACACCGCCTTTTTGATTTGCTATGGCAATAATCTTGGACACTTATTTCACCTCGAATAGTTAGGAAGAATCTTCTCGTAGATCGCAAGTACAAATGTTCCTGACGCTGATGTAGCGTCACACTTTATGAAGAATATAGACAACTTTTGAATACTGAAACTCTAAATTATAAGTTTTGCCAACATCCCGGTTATAGCCACACAAAAGGCGGCCAATCACCTCAGGGCCGCCTTCAGCTTTTGAAACAATTTATCTTTTGGGGATTTGGATTACAATCTCGTAATGGTCACCGCGGTCATTTTCTGACGTTTTGATTTCCATTCCTGAGCCTGTCACCATATCAATAGATTGACGAATTGTATTAAGAGCTAGACGAACATCCTTGGTATAGGAAACCCGTTTTGACTTTTTAGTTTGTGAGACTTGTTTGTAGAAAGCAATACGAGCTTCTGTTTGTTTAACATTTAATCCTTTTGCAATGATCTCTGCTAACACTTTCAGCTGCATCTCCACACTATCTAGCGATAATAATGAACGTGCATGTCTTTCGGAAATCTTGCGCTCCATCAATGCCATCTTAACCTCTTCAGGCAAATTGAGTAAGCGAATTTTATTAGCTATGGTAGACTGACTTTTACCTAATCGTTGCGCCAAGCTTTCTTGCGTCAATTGATGAAGATCAATTAACTTTTGATAAGCTACAGCTTCTTCAATGGAAGTCAAACCTTCACGCTGTAAGTTTTCTATAAGCGCAATGGATGCGGCCTGTGAATCATTAAATTCACGAACAATGGCTGGAATCGTCTCTAAACCAAGTTTTTTAACCGCTCGCCAGCGTCGTTCACCTGCGATGATTTCGTACACGGAATCGCGCATGCGTACAACTATGGGTTGAATGACACCATGAGTTTTAATCGTCTGGCATAACTCATCGATTTTTTCGTCATCGAATATAGTCCGTGGTTGGTAAGGACTGCTAATGACCTCATGAACTGGTATTTGTTTGATTTCTTCTCCGCTGCTCCGCTCGTTAAATCCAAATAGCTTGGTAAATTGTTCTTTCATTCCGTTCATAACCACCTAATTTCGTTATAGTACGATCTTCTTGACCTTCTTTTCGGAAAGCGTATCGTACAGCAATAAAAAACATTCTGATATTATGAAATCACCTGCTACTATCAGGCATCATAATCTCTCCTTCTTTCGAACAAGAGTACAGAGAAGGAGTTATATACAAAATTAAAAGTCTACTATGCTATTCTATCACTTTTCTCTACATAATCATATTCTCCGTAAAGACCTATTTTTCCTGCATTTTCATAATGATAACAGCCTTATAAACATATCAATTTAGTTTATCTTTTAATTAATGTTCATTAGAGATCGCTATCGCAATTCCCCACAAAAAAAGGTCATCCCCTTTTAAGATAGAGGATGACCTTAAATATATTTACCTATGCCAATGTTTCACGTGAAACATTATTTGATAAGTGGTGTTTTGGCAGGAATTCCCGCTTTTCGTGGGTACTTAGCAGGAGTAGCACCTGTCTTACGAATAATGACAATATGTCGCGCCGACTCTTCCACAGGCAAGCTGAAAGACTCCACTTTACTAAGTTGAGCACGAAGCTCTTTTAAACTGTACTTCGCCTCACTTAATTCTTCTGATGGATCGCTCCCCTTCATGGCAGCGAAAAATCCATCCTTACGTGTAAAAGGAAGGCAGAATTCATTCAACAAGGATAATCTTGCCACTGCACGTGCGGTCACCAAATCATAAGCATCACGATGCTTAAATTGCCGGGCAATATCCTCCGCACGACCATGAATCAATTGCACATCCGTTAATTTTAACGTCGTACAGACATGCTGCAGAAAAGAGATTCGTTTACTCAATGAATCAACAATCGTAAGCTTCAAATGTGGAAAACAAATTTTAAGCGGAATCCCTGGAAATCCAGCTCCCGATCCAATGTCTGCCAAATTGTTTATCTCATTGATATTAATGAAAAAAGCTAGCGAAATCGAATCATAAAAATGTTTCGTGTAAACCTGCTCACGCTCTGTTATTCCGGTAAGATTCATTTTTTCATTCCAGGATACGAGTTCTTTATAGTAGAGATCAAATTGCTTCAATTGTTCCGCTGTAAGTGTAATCCCTCGTTCCTGTAAAAGCTGTGTGAATTGTAGTTCCGTATTATCCATAGATTATCCTTTCGCCGCGGTTACCCGGTTGTAATGCTCAAGATATACGAGAAGAATAGAAATATCTGCAGGTGTAACCCCTGCTATCCGAGAAGCCTGACCGATAGAGATCGGGCGAATCTTAGTCATCTTTTGCCGCGCTTCCATCGCTAATCCATGAATCTCATTATAGTTAATGTCATCCGGAATTTTCTTCTTTTCCATCTTTTGCAGGCGCTCCACATGTTGAAGCTGTTTTTCGATATATCCGGCATATTTAATTTGAATTTCCACTTGTTCCTTCATCTCTGCGTCTAGCATTTCGGGTGATGGTGAAACTTGATCTACAAAGCTATAATCAAGCTCCGGACGACGCATTAGAACAAGCAAATTGCTGCCATCTACTATAGGCGCTGATTCATATTGTGCTAGAATATCATTTACCTCAACAGGTTTAACCTTTTTCTCTTGTAGGCGGACAATTTCACGTTCCACCCGTTCCTTCTTGTCTACAAAGTTATCGAAACGCTCTTGAGTGATCAAACCAATATCATAACCGATAGGCGTAAGTCTTAGATCTGCATTGTCATGACGGAGCAGCAAACGATATTCCGCACGTGAGGTTAGCAGACGATACGGTTCATTAGTCCCCTTAGTCACCAGATCATCAATGAGTACACCAATGTATCCCTGTGAACGATCTAAGATTACGGGTTCTTTGTCTTGCACTTTGCGCGCTGCATTAATTCCAGCCATTACACCTTGGCCAGCCGCTTCCTCATAACCGGAAGTACCATTGATTTGTCCAGCAGTGAACAAACCTGGTAGACGTTTAGTTTCAAGAGATGGCCATAGCTGTGTAGGAACCATTGCATCATATTCAATAGCATAGCCGTTACGCATCATCTCTACCTTTTCCATACCAGGGATGGAACGCAGAATCGCTAGCTGTACATCCTCAGGAAGACTAGTCGACAGACCTTGTACATAGTATTCCGATGTATTTTTTCCTTCTGGCTCTAAAAAGATCTGATGCTTAGATTTATCACTAAATCTTACTACTTTATCTTCAATTGATGGGCAATAACGTGGACCTGTTCCTTCAATAATACCCGTAAACATCGGCGCACGATGAAGGTTGTCATTAATAATCTGATGAGTAACCTCAGAGGTATAGGTCAACCAACAAGGTAGCTGTTCATTGTTGGATGATTTCGTCTCAAACGAAAAGAATTTAGGCTCATCGTCGCCCGGTTGAATTTCTGTCTTCGAGAAATCGATCGTATCACGATGTACACGTGGTGGTGTACCTGTCTTAAAACGCACCAATTCAAAACCAAGCTCCCGCAAATTCTCAGATAGCTTCACTGATGGCTGCTGATTGTTAGGTCCGCTCTCATACGTCAATTCACCCATAATCACTTTACCCCGCAGGTAAGTACCTGTGGTCAAAATAACGGTCTTACTATGGTATTCCGTTCCTGTCTTCGTAACTACACCCACACAACGTCCATCCTCAACGATTAGACGCTCAACCATGCCTTGACGAAGCGTTAGGTTAGGCGTTTTTTCCATGGTTTCTTTCATTGCATGTTGGTACAGAAACTTATCCGCTTGTGCACGCAATGCATGCACCGCAGGTCCCTTCCCTGTGTTAAGCATACGAAGCTGAATAAATGTCTTATCTATATTACGGCCCATTTCTCCGCCTAGCGCATCAATCTCACGCACTACATGTCCTTTGGCTGGTCCGCCTATGGACGGATTGCAGGGCATGAATGCAACCATATCCAGGTTAATTGTGATCATCAATGTGCTGCAGCCCATCCGTGCTGATGCTAAAGCCGCTTCACAACCGGCATGACCGGCGCCAATGACGATTACGTCATAGTTGCCTCCATCATAACTCATGTCCTGTTTCCCCCTAATTGTTATATTAAAATGTAAAGCTTATTTTCCTAAACAAAATTGCGAGAATATTTGGTCTAACAACGAGTCCGCTGCTGTATCACCAATAATTTCACCCAGCTGTTCCCATGCTAGCCGTACATCGATTTGAATCATATCAATCGGTATATACTGTTCCGCCGCATCGTATGCATCTTGTAGCGATTTATAAGCTTTTTTGAGCAAGGCAATATGTCTCACATTACTTACATATGTCAAGTCACCCGATTCCAGCTTTCCACCAAAAAAGAGTGTCGAAATGGCATCTTCAAGTTTGTCTAGACCTTCCTCTTCCAGAACGGACATCGGTACGATGTTGGACTCCTCAAAGTTCGAGAGCAACTTATCCTTATCCAGTTTGGGTGGTAAGTCCATTTTATTCATGATCACTAGGCATTGTCTACCGTGGATTTGTTCCATCAATGCCAATTCGTCCTCATGCAGCTCTTCGTTAGCATTTAACACAAGTAGAATCAGATCCGCATCACTAACTGCCGCCTTGGAACGTTCTACGCCAATCTTCTCGACTACATCCATCGTTTCACGAATTCCCGCCGTATCAAGCAACTTAAGCGGAATGTTGTTTATCGTTATATATTCTTCGATGACATCACGTGTTGTTCCAGGAATATCTGTTACAATCGCTTTGTTATCACGTGCTAACGCGTTTAATAATGAAGATTTACCAACATTGGGACGACCAACTATAGCTGTCGTTATCCCCTCACGAAGAATTTTTCCTTCATTAGAAGTCTTAAGAAGCTTTGTGATTCCTTCCATCACTTCACTGCTTTTATCTTTAATAAATTCAGCTGTCATGGATTCTACATCGTGCTCTGGATAATCTATATTCACTTCGATATGAGCCAGCATCTCAATAAGTGTATGACGCAAAGCATGAATTCGATCCGACAAGGATCCACTGACCTGCTTTAAAGCCACCGAAAACGCGCGATCCGACTTCGAGCGAATGAGATCAATAACCGCCTCAGCCTGTGATAAATCTATACGTCCACCCAAGAAAGCACGCTTGGTGAACTCACCCGGCTCGGCTAACCTTATCTCCTGCTGAAGAAGTAAATCCATCACCCTTCTTACAGAAATTACACCACCATGAGCACTGATCTCTACTACATCCTCAGTAGTAAAAGAACGTGGGCCCTTCATTACGGTTACAAGTACTTCTTCCAGCTTCTCCCCGTTATCCGGACTAACGATATGCCCATAATGAACGGTATGCGATTCCGCTTCAGTTAACGGAACTCGGCTACGAAACAAAGGAGCCACTTGGGAAATAGCCTGTGGGCCACTTACCCGAATAATAGCAATTCCTCCCTCGCCTAATGCCGTTGATACGGCAGCAATGGTGTCACTAAGCATGCTGTTTTTCACCCCAAAACCTGTATTTTTTGATTATAAACGGTCTTATATTTTTAAAAAAGCAATGACCCCTTACATTGGTCAAGGAGTCATTGCATCATATAGTCTTTACTTCAAAGTTATAACGACGCGGCGATTTGGCTCTTCGCCCTTACTAAGGGTATTCACTTGCCGATGATCCTGTAATCTGGAGTGAATAATTTTCCGCTCCTGAGGTGACATCGGTTCCAGTACTACCTCTTTACGAGTCCGAATGACACGACTGGCTAAACGATCAGCCAGCTCTTCGAGAGTTTTTTTACGCCGCTCACGGAAGTTCTCCGCATCTAGCACAAGCCGTATAAAACTGTCGGAGTAACGATTAGCTACGATATTAGCCAAATACTGCAGAGCATCGAGAGTTTGTCCTCTTCTACCAATCAACAGTCCCAAATCTGGACCTGATATCTGCAGAATCGTGGATTCCTTGGTGTGGACGATTTCTACTTCCACTTCGAGCCCCATGCTCTTAGCGACATCCACAATGAAATGAACGGCTTCTTGGTAAGCTTCCTCCACCGGTTGTCCGGAATCTTGGCGTGGCACACCGCCGTTAGCCTCCTGTTTGCTCTCTCTGGTTGACTGCTGAGGCAGTGACGGAGCACTCGCCGCTGATGCCGGTGCGGCTTCGGCTATCAAGGTTAACTCAACCTTGGCACCTTTCGCACCGATCAATCCCAGGAATCCTCTTGATGGCTGCTCAAGTACGTTGACCGTTACCCGGTCCTTTTGAACTCCAAGCTGGGTTAGTCCCCGTTCTACAGCTTCTTCAATGGTTTTCCCTGTTGCGACGACTTTGCTCATTTTGACTTTTTGGCTCCCTTCGATGACTTGTTGCCGCTTTTGCTCTTCGGAGCAGGGCTTGAGTCATCTGTACTTTTCACAGCACTTGCGATTGCCAATTTGTGTTTATCATTGTTGCGATATAAGAAATAGTTCTGAACAATAGTGTAAATGTTACTGTATACCCAGTACAGCGGCAATGCTGCTGGGAAGTTGTAGGACATAACGAAAATCAGAACTGGATAAATCATCATCATGAACTGCATTGGCCCTTGTTGTTGCATCGGGTTCATTTTAGTCATCATTCTGGTTTGTATAAATGTTGTTAATGCTGCTAGCACCGGTAAGATAAACAGATGATCCGGCTTACCTAGCTCCAGCCATAAGAAGGAGTGCTCCCGTAGATGTGGATTATAGTAGATCGAGTTGTAGAGAGCGATAAAGATAGGCATTTGTACGATCAGCGGTAAACAACCCGCCATTGGATTAACCTTATTCTCTTGGAACAAACGCATCGTTTCTTGCTGCACCTTTTCAGGTGTGTCTTTATATTTTTTCTGGATCTTTTGGAGTTCCGGTTGAATGGCTTGCATTGCCCGCGAGCTCTTCACCTGTTTAATCGTAAGCGGAAGAATCAACGTGCGGACAATAATAACCATCACAAGTACGGCTAAACCATATTCTCCGTTAAACCAATCAGCAAACTTGTCCAAGGCAATGGCGAAATAATACACTACATTACTTTGCCAGAAGCCTCCATTCTTTAAATCCTCCGTAGTGTGCGTAACAGCAGCTGACGGAGCGCATCCCGACAGAACAGCTAACGACAACACCATCACTGTGATGAGGAGAAACCATTTTCCCCGTCTAGTCTTCATTAGAGACACTTCAAAACCCCTCTCTTGAACATTCCATTCCACCGTAAATCATACCATAATTATGAATACAAATAAACAAGCCTCTTATGCGTCCTTTATTTGCGGGAAGCCTTGAGTAGCTTGGCTTTGCGCAGTACATGCAGCACGCTTTTTTCGAGCTCTGCGTATTCCATGGAAAGTGCTCCTTTTCTTACGATAAACACCATATCGAGTCCACCTGCGATTTCAGGTTCATGATGACGAACGATTTCCTTCACCAATCTTCTCATTCGGTTACGGACAACCGCGTTTCCAACCTTCTTACTGACCGATACCCCAACTCTAAAACGCTCTACCTCTTTTTTGCTAAACCAATACACTACAAATTGATGATTCGCAAAAGACTTCCCATGGCGGTATACACGACTGAAGTCGGCACGGTTTCGTAATCGTAACTTTTTGTGCACGGGAATCTCCTTCATAAATCCGGTTAAAAGTATCCTTCCGAATTTTTTTCTTCTAATAGTATAGTCATTTGGATGTCGCTATAAACGACCGCGACTACAACGCTGAAATTTCCCTTCTATATTATAGAAAGAAAAATATTCTCAACTTCTCACAAAATAATTCTGTATATACGTTAAATAGCCCCGCAAAGTGTAGCTAGCGCATTAAGCGAGATCCTAGTCGTTTGCAGAGCAAAAAATAATAAAAAGCAGTAAAAAAAGACCACCGGAGTGGTCCCTTAGTGGCCTAACTTACGCACTCAAAACTTTTCTGCCTTTCAAGCGGCGAGCTGCCAGCACTTTACGGCCGTTTTTCGTGCTCATTCTTTTACGGAAACCGTGAACCTTCTTACGTTTGCTCACATTTGGTCTAAATGTCGGTCTCATAATTGCACCTCCCTTACAGGAACTTAATTACTGTCATATAAGCAGAAACGGTCTAAGCCGTCCTTATAGTAGGGACAGTATCTACATGAATCATCAATTAATTATCGAGACATATCCTTACAGAAAACACCTTTATATATTTAAACATATTTTATGCGCAAAAGTCAACCTACTGCTGGCTCCAGAGCCTCCCTCTAATTTAAGCTGCTTGTCCACAACTCCCATTAGAAAAAAAAGTAATCCACAAGATATGACAGTTATCCACCTGTGATCAAAAAATAAAGTCGACTACTCACAGATGAGCACAACCTGTGTATAAAATTATCGAAGCTTTGGCGTAAGTTGTCGAACCGTAAACAAATTATCAACAATATGTAGTGGTGTTCTTAATAATTGTACACAAGTGCTTGAATTTGTGGATAAAATAGCCCTGCTCATTGAAAAATAAGGGGCGTTTTGCTATGATGGTATTACTTTTGAATGTGAATAGATTTGTTTGTTCTCTTAATTATCAACAAGCTGTGGATAAAGTTGTGAACAAATCAAATTTATCCATATTTTTTTGTCTCTTCATATTGCCTACTGGGGATAAATATCAGCACCAACCTATTTTCTTCGACATTTCCACTTCATGGCTGATGCCACATTTGGAAGATTTAAAGGAGTGACAGTCTGTGGACAGCCATACTTCCGAATTATGGCAGCAAATTTTATCGATTATTCAAACCAAATTAAGCAAGCCGAGCTTTGATACCTGGTTTAAGGCTACTAAAGCGATAACCTTCAACTCCCAGGTTCTCATTATCTCGGCACCTACAACGTTCGCAGTAGAATGGCTGGAAAGTCGCTACACCAAACTAGTAGGAGCAACGGTCTACGAAGTCACTGGGAAACAAGTGGATGTAAAATTCGTGATTGAAGAAAGCAAGCCGCCTGAGCTTGTGGTTCAACAATCCGCCCCCACTCCCGTAGTATCACGAGAAGAAGCGCAAACGCATCTCCTCAATCCCAAGTACACTTTTGACACTTTTGTAATCGGCTCCGGCAACCGTTTTGCGCATGCAGCCTCACTGGCAGTAGCCGAAGCGCCGGCCAAAGCATACAATCCCTTGTTTTTATATGGTGGTGTAGGTCTGGGCAAAACCCATTTAATGCATGCCATTGGGCACTATGTTCTAGAACATAACCCGAATAACAAGGTTATTTACATCTCATCAGAGAAATTCACGAATGAATTTATCAATTCGATCCGTGATAACCGCGGTGAAAGCTTCCGCAATAAGTATCGTAACGTTGACATTTTGCTTATTGACGATATTCAATTCCTCGCCGGAAAAGAGTCCACGCAGGAGGAATTTTTTCATACGTTCAATGCGCTCCACGAAGAACGCAAGCAAATTATCATCTCCAGCGACCGACCGCCAAAGGAAATTCCCACACTGGAAGAACGGCTGCGTTCACGGTTCGAGTGGGGCTTGATTACGGATATTCAACCACCCGATCTAGAAACCCGAATTGCGATTTTGCGCAAAAAGGCGAAGGCAGAGAACCTTGATATCCCTAATGAGGCCATGATGTATATTGCTAATCAGATTGATACCAATATTCGTGAGCTTGAGGGTGCATTAATCCGGGTTGTTGCTTACTCTTCGCTAACCAACCAGGATGTAACCACACATTTGGCAGCTGAAGCACTCAAGGATATCATTCCTTCCAGCCGCCCAAAAATGATTACCATCGCTGATATTCAGCAAAAAGTCGGTGAATACTACAATTTGCGCCTTGAAGACTTCAAAGCACGAAAACGTACAAAAGCCGTAGCGTTTCCACGTCAAATCGCAATGTATCTCTCCCGTGAACTAACGGATTATTCGCTGCCTAAGATTGGTGAGGCGTTCGGAGGACGTGACCATACGACCGTAATTCACGCGCATGATAAAATTACACAGTCATTAAAGGTCGATCAGGAGTTGTACAAAGTGGTAAATAATCTTGCGGAGAAAATTAAAAATCCTTCCTAAGAGGAACAAAGAGCCTATACACAATCTATACACATGTGGGTAGGCTTAATTTTATGCTATTTGATAGGGTTATCCACATATTAGACGCCCCTACTACTAATACTATTAAATAACTATAATAATTCATCATGTAAAGACGCGTAATAACGAGCAACAAAATACAACGAAATTCCCAATTTTTCAGCTAGGAGTGAAATCATGAAAATAAGCATTCTTAAAAATGAACTCAACGAATCCATTCAACACGTATCCAAAGCAATCTCCAGTAGAACAACCATCCCTATTCTGACCGGTATTAAGCTGGAAGTTAGCCATCAAGGCGTCACATTAACTGCAAGCGACACCGATATTTCCATCCAATCGTTTATTCCAGCAGAGAATGACAGCCATACGATCGTGAAAATAGATCAGCCCGGAAGTGTTGTTCTTCCCGCTAAATTTTTCGTAGAGATTATTAAGAAGCTGCCCTCCAAAGAGATTCACATGGAAGTTAAAGAAGGATTCCAAACATATATTTCTTCTGGATCCACTGAGATTCAGATTGTAGGTTTAGACCCTGAAGAATTCCCGGTGCTACCGAGTATTGAGGAGAACGAAACTATCTCTATACCAGGTGATTTGCTGAAAAATATGATTAAACAAACTGCTTTTTCTATTTCTACCCAAGAGACAACTCCGATTTTAACAGGTATACTGTGGAATCTGGCCGATAATGAATTTAAGTTTACAGCGACTGACCGTCACCGCTTAGCTACAAGAGCAGCAAGACTAGAAGGTACGGAGAATGTCCAATTTGCCAATATCGTAATCGCTGGTAAAACCCTTAATGAGCTAAGCAAAATTATCCCTGATCAAAATATGCTCGTTGATATTGTCGTTGCGGACAATCAAGTTCTTTTTAAACTCGACAAAGTTCTGTTCTATTCACGGATCCTCGATGGAATTTATCCGGATACTTCTAGAATTATTCCAACAACCTACAAAACAGAACTAACTTTGGACACAAAAAAATTAAGTGAATCAATTGATCGTGCTTATTTGCTGTCCCGTGAAGAAAAAACGAATATTGTGCGCATGCAGACACTTGATCAAGGCGGCATTGAAATTTCTTCTAGCTCTTCCGAGCTTGGTAAAGTTCGTGAGGAACTTGAAGTCATTGATTTCAAAGGTGAACCACTCAAAATATCTTTCAACTCCAAATATATGCTCGATGTCCTAAAAGTTATTGAGAGTGAGCAGCTTGTTATAGCCTTCACAGGGATGATGAGTCCGATCATTTTGAAGCCACTCGATCAAACCAATAGCTTGTATATCATTTTGCCTTACCGTACAACAAATTAATGCCAACATTCATGAACATGTGGATAAGTGGCTGAAAGGATAAAAATCATGAAAAAAATACTTATCCACAGTGGATATATCAAGCTAGATCAATTCCTGAAACTTTCCGATTGTGTATCCACAGGTGGAATGGCTAAAGCTTTATTGCAAGAAGGACATGTGCTGGTTAACGGAGAAGTAGAGGAACGGCGTGGAAGAAAGCTTTATCCGGGTGATCAAATTGAAGTGCAGGATAACGGCACATTTCAGGTTGAAGGCGGAGGAGTTAAAGAGGAGTAGGCTAGGGGAGGAACCATTTCGTGTTTGTTAAAAATATCGGTCTGCAGCATTATCGAAATTACGGGCTGCTGCGTCTGGAGAGCCTGGGCGATGTGAATCTGATTCTGGGTCAGAACGCCCAAGGCAAAACAAACCTCATGGAGGCATTGTTCGTCCTGGCGATGACCAAAAGCCACCGCACCTCGAAGGATCGCGAACTTATCTCATTCGATGCCCCTGGAGACGCTGCTCAGATCATTGCTGAGGTAGAACGTAAGTACGGCGATCTCAAGCTAGAGCTCACCCTATCTGCCAAAGGTAAAAAAGCTAAGATTAACGGTTTAGAACAACGACGTCTTAGTGAGTTTGTGGGATCACTCAATGTGGTCATGTTCGCACCGGAAGATTTAGAGATCGTAAAAGGCACACCTGGGATCAGACGGCGTTTTCTCGATATGGAGATTGGCCAAGTCCAGCCTAGTTATCTCTTTCACCTCCAGCAGTATCAAAAAATCCTCTTACAAAGGGGCAATTTGCTAAAGCAGTTGTGGGGAAAAGAGGCAGCGGGAAAAGACCTTTTGGAAATCTGGGATGCTCAACTTGTGGAGCACGGTGTTAAAATCGTAAAAAAAAGGAAACAATTCATAAAGAAGCTGCAAATATGGGCTGAAAGCATACACCGGGGGATTACGAACGGCGGAGAAGAACTGAAATTGCTTTATGTCCCCTCTTTCGGCGATCGGGATGAGGAAGATGAAGCTGTCTTATTAGACAATTTTATGTTAAAGTTATCACAAACGAGAGAACAAGAAATCAGGCGCGGCATGACGCTGACGGGTCCCCATCGGGATGACCTGTCCTTTTTTATCAACGGAAGGGAAGCTCAGGTCTACGGTTCTCAGGGACAGCAGCGTACAACGGCTTTATCGCTCAAGCTGGCGGAAATCGAGCTGATCCATGAAGAAATCGGAGAATATCCTGTGCTGCTTCTTGATGATGTTTTATCCGAGCTTGATCCTTACCGACAGACCCAGCTTATTGAAACCTTTCAAAGCAAGGTACAGACATTCATTACCGCTACTGGGATTGAGGGTCTGAATGCCGATAAATTAAAGGGCGCCAGCCTATATCATGTTCATGATGGAAAAGTGGAGTTATAAAGAGCGGAGGAAGATCATGTATATTCATTTGGGCGGGGAGAAGATTATTCGCTCTTCGGAGTTAATTGCAATATTTGATATTTCGATTGAGAAATCTTCCAAGGTGTCTAAGCAATTCGTCATTCACTCTGAGCAGGACAAGAAGCTTGAGCGGATTGGTGAAGAGGAAGCAAAATCTATTGTCGTAACTAAAAATATCGTGTATTACTCCCCCATTTCCTCCTCCACTCTCAAAAAAAGAGCCAAAATTTTGCTCGAAATATAACTTACGTTTAGTAACAAAGAGATAATCTGAAAGAAGTAGGTGAAGGCATGTCAATGAATCAACCGACATATGATGAGAGCCAGATTCAGGTACTGGAAGGGCTAGAAGCTGTCCGGAAACGTCCGGGCATGTATATTGGTTCCACTAGTTCTAAAGGTCTCCATCACTTGGTGTGGGAGGTCGTAGATAATAGTATCGATGAGGCCCTAGCAGGTTATTGTGACCGGATTCAAGTGATTATTCATGAGGATAACGGGATTACTGTTATCGATAATGGACGTGGCATACCTGTAGGTGAAAATGAAAAACTTAAAAAGTCGACGCTTGAAGTTGTAATGACAGTACTGCATGCAGGCGGTAAATTCGGCGGCGGCGGATATAAAGTATCAGGCGGCTTACACGGTGTGGGTATCTCCGTAGTAAATGCCTTGTCTGAGAAGGTTGTTGTTAATGTTAAGCGTGATGGGCATATTTATCAGCAGGAATACAGACGTGGTGCACCACAGTATGAGATTAAAGTTGTTGGAGATACGGACGAGACAGGTACGACTACAACTTTCCATCCGGATCCTGAGATCTTTACTGAAACCACGGTCTTTGAATATGCGACACTGCTTACTCGTATTCGGGAGCTAGCTTTTCTTAACAAAGGAATTGAGCTTTCACTCCATGATGAGCGGACCGATGTCACCAACGTGTTCAAATACGAGGGCGGTATCGTTGAATATGTGAAATATCTGAATGAGAAAAAAGAAGCGCTGCACGAGGATCCAATCTACGTGGAAGGCTCACGGGATATGATTCAGGTTGAAGTAGCTCTCCAATATAATGATTCGTATACAGAGAACATCTACTCTTTTGCGAATAATATTAATACCCATGAGGGCGGAACGCATGAATCCGGCTTCAAAAGTGCTCTAACACGTATCATCAACGATTACGCCCGTAAAGCGGGTGTGCTGAAGGATGGTAATTCAAACCTGACTGGCGACGACGTGCGTGAAGGATTGACAGCCATTATTTCTGTCAAAATTCCAGAGCCGCAGTTCGAAGGTCAAACGAAGACTAAGCTCGGAAATAGTGAAGTCCGTGGAATAGTAGAATCACTGTTCGGAGAGAAATTACAGGAATTCCTGGAAGAGAATCCGGCAGTATCACGCCGTGTCCTTGAGAAGTCGCTTTCAGCTTCACGTGCACGAGAAGCCGCTCGTAAGGCTCGTGAGTTAACCCGCCGTAAGAGTGCGCTTGAAGTCAGTGCACTACCTGGTAAACTTGCGGACTGTTCATCCAAGGATGCGTCTATCAGCGAACTGTATATCGTCGAAGGTGACTCTGCGGGTGGATCGGCCAAGCAGGGCCGGGATCGTCATTTCCAAGCGATTCTACCGCTGCGTGGTAAGATTCTAAACGTAGAAAAGGCACGCTTAGACCGTATTTTATCCAACGCCGAGATCCGGGCTATTATTACTGCTCTTGGTACAGGAATCAGTGAAGATTTTGACCTATCGAAGGCTCGTTACCATAAAGTCGTTATTATGACGGATGCCGACGTCGATGGAGCTCATATTAGAACTCTGTTGTTAACATTCTTCTACCGTTACATGCGGAAGCTGGTAGATGCAGGTTATATCTATATCGCACAACCGCCTTTGTTCAAGATAGAACGCAACAAAGTGATCCGTTATGCAGGCAGCGAGAAGGAACGCGATGAGATTATCGCCTCTTTTGGTGAGAATGTTAAGGTCAATGTCCAGCGCTACAAAGGTTTGGGTGAAATGAATGCTACCCAGCTGTGGGACACGACGATGGATCCTGAGGCTCGTATGATGCTACAAGTAACGATTGAAGATGCGATGCTTGCTGATAGTATCTTTGATACGCTGATGGGCGATAATGTTGAACCAAGACGTGACTTTATCCATGAGCATGCGAAGAGTGTCAGATACCTTGATGTGTAAGAAAATATAAGGATAATGTATAAAGTGAAACT